>NZ_JANMZH010000439.1:0-4599 GCF_031383065.1 Microcoleus sp. OTE_8_concoct_300
GATCTGGCAAAAGTGAATGGGCCGAAACTCTGGCTGCGGGTTCGGGAAAACAAGTAATCTATGTGGCTACCGGCCGGGTTGATGAAGCCGATTTGGAGTGGCTTCGTCGCCTCGAACAGCACCAAAAGCGCCGTCCAATCAACTGGACAACTCTAGAAGTGCCGATCGAATTATCGGCCGTTGTGCTCTCAGGCAAGCCGTCGGATTGCTTTTTGATTGATTCGCTGGGAACTTGGACGGCGAATCTTTTGGAACAAGAAGCGGCAGTTTGGGCTACACAGCAGCAAGATTTGCTCGCTAGTTTGAAGTCGGCGGCGGCTGATGTAATTTTGGTAGGGGAAGAAACCGGATGGGGCGTTGTGCCTGCTTATCCGGCGGGGCGGCTGTTTCGCGATCGCCTCGGTACTCTCGTGCGCCTGATCGGGGCGATCGCCGATACTGTTTATCTCGCCACCGGCGGTTACGCCTTGAATCTGAGCTCTCTGGGTACGCCGCTGCCGCCTGCTGGGAAAAATTAACAGCCGAAGTCGCACTTGACAAGGGAGATAAAATCTCGGTTTCCCGAGCGACAATTTTAACTAAAAATCAGGTAGGATTTTAACTAAGATTGAAAACTCAAAACTCACATAAATTACTCAAAAAGCATACTCCCTCGGACAACCAGCACAACAATTTGACACGAGGAATAGCCAAATATTGAAAAAATGTAAAATATAAAATGTCTCTTGAGAAAGAGCGCACATTTCCAATAGAAAGTCTAAAATTACCAATTTGAAGGGTTGACTAAAAATTATGGCATCAGAGAGTGAAGTGAGAAAATACATTGCTTACTGGTTTCAGTTAGGCAAAAAAGTATTAATTCGCAATGGTTCCGAAGCGCTGCTGCCCAAATCGGTAATTGCGGGCGATCGCTACAGCAACGAATTTGAAGAATGCTGGCAAAAAATCCTCTCGCCCGACAGCGGAGACTGCTACATGCAAGGCACAAACGAAACAATTGCCCAACTGCTGACACCAGCATGGGAAATCAGTGCCTGCGCGCGCTGCGCTATGCCCGTAGTGTTCCGCGATTCCGGAATGCCCCCGGAGTGCTGTCCCTGTTACGACTTACCGAACTGGCCAGATACCGAAATGCCCCAACCTCGATCGCCCGTGTGCAACCAATCGCAATTGTCAGGAATTCGCGATCGACTCTTCAAAGCCGACGAATAAAGATGGGGAGAGGGGGAGAGAGGGAGAGTGGAAGAGGGGGAGAGGGGGAGATAGTCCGATGGTCTGATGGGGAGAGTGGGAGATGGTTCGATGGGGAGAATCTCAGATGTTGCACCATTGTCAAGAACGGGCAAGATGCCCGTTCCACAAAGAATGAGTTTTCTTGTGGAACAGGCATCTTGCCTGTTCCTAAACAAGTAATTGAGAATGGTGCAATATGTGAGGAGAATATGACTTCATCCTTTATGCTCCTGACTAATGACTACTGACTACTGACTAATGACTTCTTCCTCAAAGCAGTGGTGAGAAGGCAACAAATTGTTACAATGTCTTTACAATGCTTCACAGGTCTGAGTTTTATGGATGTCAAGACGGTATCGCCAGCCACCCCCCTAAGTTACTCAAATTCAGGGACTCACCCTGCACTCGGCAATCTCCAAGAGGTAAAAACAGTTCCCCTGCAAGCAGTACAAGTAGAACTAGAGAGTGCGACAGCAACTCCCGAACCGCTCAAATCAGCCAGAGACATAGCTTACGAGTTGGCAGGAGATTCTGTGCGCTACGATCCTGTGGCGATCGCCGCCCTGTACCGCAAGCGCCCCCTGCAAGTGTGGGGACGGCTGTTGAGCGTTGTTTGGACATTTTTTAGCTTTGCCCTCAGTGTGTGGTTGGACGGCAAAACAGGCAAAACGGCCACCAACCAAAAGCGTCGCGCCGCCAGACTGCGAGAAATTCTCAGCCAACTCGGCCCGGCTTTCATCAAAATCGGACAAGCACTCTCAACACGGCCCGACTTAGTACCGCCGGTATATTTAGAAGAACTAACAACGCTGCAAGACCAATTGCCAGCGTTTCCTAACGAAGTAGCATATCAATTCATCCAAGAAGAATTGGGCGCCCACCCGAAGGAAATTTACGCCGAAATCACACCAGATCCGATCGCCGCAGCTTCCCTCGGACAAGTCTACAAAGGCAAACTCAAAACCGGGGAAACAGTCGCAATCAAAGTGCAGCGACCAGGTTTAGCCGAGAACATCGGCTTAGACATCTACATCCTGCGGCGGGTTGCAGTTTGGGCACAAAACAACTTCAAAATAATTCGCAGCGACCTCGCAGGCATTATGGACGAGTTGGGCGAGCGAATTTACGAAGAAATGGACTACACCCACGAAGGTCAAAATGCCGAACGGTTTGCCCAACTATACGGTCACATCAAAGACATTTACGTTCCCAGCATCTACTGGGAATATACCCGCCGCCGCGTCTTAACAATGGAGTGGATCACCGGGGTCAAACTCACTAATTTAGAGGCAGTCAAGGCTCAAGGAATTGACGCTCCTTACTTAATTGAAGTGGGGGTGCAGTGTTCTCTCAGACAACTTCTAGAACACGGTTTCTTTCACGCAGACCCGCATCCCGGCAATCTTTTGGCAACTCCTGACGGTCAGTTGGCTTATCTCGATTTCGGGATGATGAGCGAAGTAAAACCTTATCAGCGGTACGGGCTGTTAGAAGCTGTGGTGCATTTGGTGAACCGCGACTTTGAAGGTTTGGCAAAAGATTACGTGAAGTTGGAGTTTTTAACACCAGACACGGATTTGACGCCAATTATTCCAGCTTTGGCCGGCGTGTTTAACAATGCTTTGGGTGCTAGCGTTGCTGAACTAAATTTCAAAAGCATTACTGACGAGCTTTCGGCGGTGATGTACGAATATCCTTTCCGAGTTCCAGCTTACTATGCTTTGATTATTCGATCGCTCGTTACGTTAGAAGGGATTGCCATTAATGTCGATCCAGAATTCAAAGTGCTGAGCAAAGCCTATCCTTACGTAGCAAAACGGCTGTTGAGCGACCCCGCACCGGAATTGAGAGCATCCCTGCAAGACTTGCTGTTCAAACACGGGGAATTCCGCTGGAACCGCTTAGAAAATTTGCTCAACAATGCCCGCGAGAGCGATGATTACGATGTCAGCCAAATCTTGAACCAAGCTTTAGAATATTTATTCTCCGAAAGAGGAGATTTTATTCGCGATCGTATTGTCCTGGAATTAGTCAAAAGTCTCGACACACTTTCGAGCAATGCTTTTGCTAACGCCAAAGCAGTGGTGGGCGAATGGTTTGGAGTCAAGGCTAATCAACCTGTGGTTTCACAAACAGAAAAAAACAATCTAGAACACATTAAACGGATTTGGGATATTTTGCAATCAACTCCGGGTTTTGACGGGACGAAAGTATTGCAGCTACTTCCGCAGTTGGTGGTGAAACCAGAAGTGCAGAATATGGGGCAGAAAGTAGTCGGCGGTTTAGCTCAAAGAGCTGTTGCTAGGCTAATTCGCGAGTTTTTGGTGTCGCAGGAACCGCCTGTGATTTCTGAGAATGGAAGCTATCCTAAAACTTCGCCTCAGTTGTCTTTGCCTGCGGCGAAGTAGTTGGATTGGGATTTTTTTTAACCGCAGATATTAGCAGATAAACACAGATGAACGCAGATGGAATTCCGTCTGCGTTCATCATATTAAGCTGCTGCTTTAGCTGCTGGTAAAGGTTCAATTTCTTCTGGCTTGGCGTGACGGCGGGGGTCATCAAAATCCCTAGCAAATAGCCAATCTGGGTCAGCGTTACCGCACCCGATGGAATATATTTGGCTGTGTTTGAAATGCTTGAAAAACTCCTGACACTTTTCATCGGTCATTAGCGATTCTTCTAGCGGTAAGTCGTGAATTAGGGCGTATAAATCAAATTCGTTTCGCTCTGGATTCCATTGATATCGCAATTCAGGGGTGTAACCAAGTTCTAGCAGTTTTGTCAAGGCTTCATCAGGGTTTTTATAGCTGTCTAAGTGAACGCGGTTCAGGGAAACAACTACTTGTACGTGGTGGTACTTTGCGGGTGTTAATCGATATTCGGTCATCGGTTTTTCCTTTTTTTCTCGTCACAGGTGTAGTAGGTTCTTCCGGTTGCATCGGGGTGTCTTGTTGCTTCGCGGTTTTGCTGTTCGCATCGCTTAGCAGCTTCTGCGTCACTCCGAGCATAAAAAGGTCTGTCCGGGTATTCAGCGAGTTCGGCTTCCAAGTCTTCCCAAGATTTTTCTGGGTTGTCTGGGTCTCTCAACATTTGTCCCTCGCTTAATGTCTGCTCAGTCTTGAACGTTTTGCCCCGCTTGAGTTTTAGGCTCTGGCGGGGTTTCTGCTTTCTCTAGCCATTGCTTCATCAGTAAACCGATGACTTCGCTCATTGGCTTTTCTTGAGCTGTGCAAGCTAGTTTGAATCGTAGCTTTAGCCTTTTATCTACGTAAACGCTTAGTTCAGCCATTTCAGGTGGAATTTTTTTAGCCATGTCTCTCATACGCGCATACCTGTATTCTCGCATCTGGCGAGGGGGCGGTTTAC
>NZ_JANMZH010000585.1:0-30441 GCF_031383065.1 Microcoleus sp. OTE_8_concoct_300
CCCCCCCTTGTTAAGGGGGGGGACAAGAGTTGACTCGCCTTTATTAAGGGGGGGGACAAGAGTTGACTCGCCTTTATTAAGGGGGGGGACAAGAGTTGACTCGCCCTTGTTAAGGGGGGGGGCAAGAGTTAATATAGTTGCGAGATTTTCTACGGAGGTTCGCAGGTGAATTGTTTTGCCATGTAGCGGATCGAAGTTGTGGTGGCTGGGGTCGATTATATATCGTTTTGGTTGGGTTTTATCTAACCAGTTTCGCAGTTCTTTGCTTGTGGGTAAGTCTCCGATTTGAATGGCGATTTCTGGGGTTAATTTATCTGCTAGTTCGCGGTTTCGCAGGATTAAATCGTAGGTGGAAATTAGATGGGGGTTTAGTTGGGCGTAGTTTCGGACTGGGGATAGTCCTTCTGCTAAAACTGGCCAGTTTAATAATTGGGAAATTTGGGCGATCGCACTACAGTATTTTTCGGCAAATTGAGGCTGGGAAACGCCTGCAATAATTATCCCTTTGCTGCACTTGTGCCATTGTTGCATTGTACTTTCTTCTTCCGCCCTTAACAAGGGAGGGCTGGGGGGGGTAGAGCTTTCTCCTGCAAAAATTGGTTCTAATCCTGCAAAAAAATGTTCGGGATTGAATTGTGTTTCTAAAGCTTCTACAGCTAGGTCCCGAACGGGTACAAGCGGGTCGCGAAAGGGGATGTTGAGGTGGACGGGGCCCTTCGTTGGAAAGATCGATCGCTCAATAGCATACATTACCGTCTGCCGCAGATAGTCTAGCATTCCTATGGACGCAGAAGGTATCGCTAATTCGGCTTGCCAGTTCGGATAATTGCCGTATATTTTAACTTGGTCGATCGCTTGTCCGGCGTGACAGTCCCGCAGTTCTGGAGGTCGATCGGCTGTGAATATTAGCAGGGGAATTCGACTTTCTCTGGCTTCTATTATCGCAGGATAAAAGTTGGCGGCGGCGGTTCCTGATGTGCAAATTAGTGCGGCGGGTAAACCGGATTTTTGGGCAATCCCTAATGCAAAAAAGCTGGCTGAACGTTCATCGAGTATGGGAATAGTTTCTATTTTGTTGTTCTGGGCAAAAGCTATTGTTAATGGTGCCGATCGCGAACCGGGACAAATCACGGCTGTAGTTAATCCCAATCGTTGCAATGTCTCTGCTAATACGGAAGCCCAGACGGTGTTTGTATTGCGAAAATCTATTGGCATTGCTAAAGCTGAGTAGCTCAACTCTGTATTGTGCTACGATATTATACCGAAATAATTGTCAGGATACATTTTTATGATTCTTGAGGCGGTTGTGCTGAATGTCAAATCGGGCTGTGAGGGTGATTTTGAGATAGCTTTTAGAGAAGCCTCCAGTCTGATAGCGTCTATAGATGGATATTTATCTCACGAACTTCATCGCTGCACAGAAGTTCAAGGAAAATATCTATTATTGGTGAGATGGGAAAATTTAGAAGCTCATACAATTAGATTTAGGAGGTCTGCTGAATATCAAGAGTGGAAAAGAATGCTTCACCATTTTTACGATCCTTTTCCCATAGTAGAACATTTTGAGGAGGTGATATCAATTCCGGTTGCATTGGAATGATTAAACCGCAGAGAACGCTCTTAACGCAGAGTCAGAGAACAGAGAGATGAATACAGGACGATGCTAACGGATTTGATATGAAAATTAAACGTTAACACAGACTCAATTAATTAGCCAGACAACTCTACATTCGGCAAAGTAGCTGAATTAGACTAAAGCATTTAAAAGTGCTTGTAATTTGAGCTGAATTTCTGCTAGTTCTTTCTCGGGTTCCGAACCCGCCACAATACCAGCACCAGCATACAGTATAGCCCGATCGCCGTCGATTAAAGCCGATCGAATGCCCACGGCAAATTCGCCGTTGCCGGTGCGATCGATCCAGCCGATGGGTGCTCCGTACAAAGAGCGATCGCAGCTTTCGCAGTCGCGAATTTGTTCTAGGGCAATATCTCTCGGCACGCCCGCTACCGCTGGGGTTGGATGCAGTTGAGCTAAAATCTTTAATAAATGAATATCACGGGGAATTCGAGCCCTTATGGGTGTCCACAAATGCTGAATATTTGACAGTTGCAGCAGCCTGGGAATCGGGGAAAAGTCGGGATTGATACCGAGTTTAGACAGGCGATCGACAATAAAATCAATCACAACTTGATGTTCTCGAAGATCCTTTTCGCTGTTGAGTAAACCTTTGCCTAAATTCGCATCTTCTACTTCAGTTTTCCCCCGCGGTGCGGAACCTGCTAAAGCATCTGTTACTAAGTGATTGTTGTCAATGCTGATTAAGCGTTCTGGACTGGCACCGATAAAATTTTGACCTTTGCCGTTACTGGTCGAAAAGACGTAGCAGCCTGGATAAGTGAGGCGCAAGTTATTTAAGGAATCTATTAAACTAAAAGGGGTTTGGGAAAGGACATTTATTGCTTGGGACAAAACAATTTTACTGAAATATTGAGACTCAATCAATTTTAAAGCAGATTTGACTGATGTTTTAAATTGAGCGGAATCATTCACAGGGATTTGTTTTAAAGATATCGAATTTTTGCTACTTGTCGTGATTTTTTGGTATTTATGAGACTCAAATTTCTCAAATTTTTGCCAAATATTTTCCGTAAGTTTTTTAACATTTATATCTTTGTTTATAATGGCATTAGCGACTATTGTACAGCTATCTTTGAGGCGAGTAATCTGCCATTTGGGTAAAAATATGGTTCCTGGTGGAAAGTAAGAACTGGTGGCGACATTCTCATCGAAAAAAGCAAAGCTACAAAAAAAGTGCGGTCCGCTGAAGGGCAAGCGTTCCGTACCGATGGTAATTGTTCGGGCAAGACAAGATTGAATAAAATTTTGAGCGAGGGCAAATCGCTCGGTTCCTGCTACTGTTAGATGGGTGGCTGAATCTAGGGCGGCGATCGCAAAACTTTTGCCTGAAATAGGGTCTCTTTTTTCAAAGTAAAAGTGCCGCTGACAAGGTTCGGCAATCTCTTGCAGTACAGCTAGCGGATCGAGGGGGTAAATTTCCTGAGAAATACTAACTATTTTTGTGCGATCTTTTTCGGTTAAAGACTGCTGGCAATTTAACAGAAACTGATGCAGTTGATTGCGGTCTTGCAAGAGATTAGCGCGGTGCGGTATTACTGTCATGAAAGCGAGAATAGCAGATTTGTCAGATAGAGTGTGGGTTTGTCCGGCTAAAACCCCTATTTCGATCTAAGCACGGGAGGGCGATCGCAAAACATGACCTTTCGAGTTTCCCGGAAAGTTTGGGCTCAGCAGCGGGGCGAAAACAGACTATCGCGCCATCTAGCGAAACATTTATACATAAAACTTTAAGATTGAGCAACTAAATCTCGACTCTCATGCGATCGCCCCTACAAAGGTTTGCAGACGGGCTACTTCAGACTTTCGATCGCCTTCACAGCCTCTCAACGGATGCCCCGCACGCACTCAACCTTATACCGAGTAAACATTATTCACCAATAACATTGTAAAATCACTAAGCTGCTATCAATTGCATCAAGTTTGTGTAATGACAACAAAGTTAATTGAACATCCAAATAGTAAATTGTGGCTAGCGGCAATCAAGCCGCCCATGTACAGCGTTGCCGTTATTCCTATTTCAGTAGGAACTGCCATTGCTTTTGCCGAAACTAAAACGATTAATTCGTCAATTTTTTCGACATTTTTAATGTCAGCCATTTTGATTATAGCATGGTTGAATCTCAGCAATGATGTATTTGACTCGGAAACAGGCATCGATAAAAACAAAGCGCATTCCCTAGTTAACTTAACCGGAAATAAAGCTTTAATTTTCTGGCTGGCAAATCTATTTTTAGCAGTCGGAGTGTCGGGAATCTGCGCCATAAGCTGGTGGCAAAAAGACCCAACAGTAATTTTGCTAGTAGTTTTATGCTGTGCTCTCGGCTACACTTATCAAGGGCCTCCGTTTCGTCTTGGCTATCAGGGTTTGGGCGAAATCATCTGCTTTTTCACCTTTGGGCCGCTAGCCTTGGCCGCTGCTTATTACAGTCAGACTCAAACTTGGTCTGCAACTAATTTGGCGGCTTCGGTAATCGTGGGAATTACTACGAGTATTATCTTATTTTGTTCCCATTTTCATCAAATTGCGGACGATTTGGCGGCGGGTAAAAAATCGCCGATTGTTCGACTGGGTACGAAAAAAGGTGCCGAGTTGTTGCAGTGGTTGTGCGGCAGCGTTTATGCTTTGACTGTGCTATTTGTGGCTTTGGGAATGTTCCCAATTTGGACGCTGTTGATTTTTGGGAGTTTGTCATTTGCGATCGACCTTTGCCGCCATGTCGCAGACTATCACGACCAACCTGCTCGTGTCAGCAACTCTAAGTTTATCGCAGTTACGCTGCATTTTTCGAGCGGATTGCTGCTGGCGTTGGGCTTTGCTTTGTAGAGTGGCTAATCAAAAATCCCGGTAAACTGGAGGTATGGTTTGCTAAGCTGAGGGAGTTGGGCGAGTTTGCCCAGTTGCGCGACTTCTCAAAATCTTCTTTAATTCAGCAATCCGTACCTCACATTGAATCGTAAAAAAGGAGAATCTAAGCATGAGTACGCAAACAGAAATCGACCCAATTATGAGTTTAGAAGAAATTTTTAGCCTCTATCCTGATGAGTGGGTACTCATCGTCAATCCTGAATTAGATGAAGAATTCAGCGTGATTCGAGGTGAAGTTTTAGCCCATGCAACAGAACGCGATGAAATTTACAGTAAGCTTTCATTAAGAAAGGGAAAATCTGTCGCAATAGAGTATACTGGCTCGATACCTGATAACATAGCAGTTATGTTGTAACGAAAATGCCAGCTTATCAGAAAGTTTACCGTTTGTTGCGTTATGGCCAAAATTTGCTAGCCGTGCAAGCAACTGTTGGCAGTAGAGAAGGGGGCGATTTTGTGCGGGTGCGTTTATTGGTAGATACGGGCTCTAGCTTCACAATATTGCCAGTTCAAGTATTACAAAATCTGGGTTATGATACGCGCAATCCTTTACGCAGGCAAGAATTAGTTACAGGTCAAGGAAGAATCTATGTTCCTGTAATTAATGTATCTTGGTTTAATTGCGTGGGTCAACTAATAGAAAGTTTTGAGATAGTTGCCCACGATATACCGCCAAATCTCCGCATAGACGGTCTTATTGGTATGGACTTTCTCACTTTTTTTCAGGCAGTAATCTCTGTTAGCGATGCAGAAATTAGATTTCAGTAAATACGGTAATTATACTAATAATTGTATATGGATAAATTTAAAAAAAATTATCACTTTCACTATTCCCTAAGTGGTCATAAAAATCAGCCATTAATTTTATTTCTCCACGGATTTACCTGCGATTGTCAAGACTTTAATTCCATCATTTCCTTACTTTCTAAAAGTTATTGCTGTCTAGCAGTTGACCTTCCCGGTCACGGAAAAACCAAAGTCAACGGCGGTGAAACTTGCTACAATATGTCAAATACAGCCAAAGCATTAATAGAGTTATTAGATGATTTACAAATAGACAAATGTTTGTTGTTGGGCTATTCAATGGGCGGCCGATTGGCACTTTACATGACATTACATTTTCCAGAAAGATTCGAGAAAGTAGTGTTAGAGTCAGCTTCGCCAGGATTGAAGACAGAAAAAGAGCGATCGCACCGCCTGCAAGCCGATTCACAGATAGCACAAAAGCTGGAAAATAGCAACATTAAAGATTTTTTATTAAACTGGTACGATCGCCCTTTATTCAAATCTTTAAAAAACTCTCCCAACTTCGACAAACTCATAGAAACCCGCTTAGCAAATAATCCCTTAGAGTTAGCCAAATCGCTCCGCAATATGGGAACCGGCAACCAGCCCTCTCTCTGGGGAAAACTGGCCCAAAATCAAATCCCTCTCCTCTTGCTAGCGGGAGAATATGATGATAAATTTACAACTCTAAATACCGAAATGGCCAGCTTGTGTCCGACTGCTAGTCTGGAAATTGTACCAAAAGCTGGTCATAATATCCATTTTGAAAATATTGATAAGTTTGTCGCAGTTGTGAGAGAATTTTATAATTAATAAGACTTGCGCCAAAAATATCAATACAATTGATAAATTGAGACAATTTTATGATTAACTAAAAAACAAATGCTGTATCAATTCGAGTTTCGCACTTATCAGCGAAAGTTTAAGCGTCCATTGCGAACAAGTCACGGCATCTGGGATATTCGATCGGGAATTATCCTGCGACTTGTGGGAGAAAATAATCGAATTGGGTGGGGAGAAATTGCCCCTTTGAGTTGGTTTGGTTCCGAAAGTTTTGAGCAAGCTTCAGATTTTTGTTACCAGTTGCCAGCTAATCTTTCATCAGAGATGATTTTCGCTATTTCCCCTGAATTGTCGGCTTGTCAATTTGGCTTTGAGTCAGCACTATCAAACTTGTCAAACTCGTTCGTAGGCTCTGCTGGGGAACGCATATTAGGAGGAAGAGCCTCTATTTTACACGCGGCAGAGCCGCTTGGAAAGCATTCCCAGGCAGAGCCTGGGAACGAGGAGAAGAGGCTGAGTCAGTACAGCGGTTTATTGCCAGCAGGTGAAACAGCTTTGCAGGCTTTGCAAGTGCTTTGGTTAGAGGGATATCGGACGTTTAAATGGAAAATTGGTGTTGCTGCAATTGAACAAGAATTAAAGATTTTTCAGCAGCTAATCCAAGTGATGCACAATTTGTGCGATCGAGAATCGGCATTTTTGCGGTTAGATGCCAACGGGGGACTTAGTTACTCGCAGGCTAAAACATGGCTGGAAGCTTGCGACAAGGTAAATGCAACTCCCGACTTTTCCGCAGAGATTGAATTTTTGGAACAGCCGCTGCCCGTAACACAGTTTCAGGAAATGGTAGAATTGAATGCTATTTATGCAACTGCGATCGCCCTAGACGAATCCGCAGCCAACCTCGATCGCATCCAAGAGTGCTACAGCCAAGGCTGGCGGGGAATTTTCGTCATTAAACCTGCGATATGCGGTTCTCCATCCCAACTGCGAAAATTTTGTCAGACTCACAATATAGATGCAGTTTTTTCATCAGTATTTGAAACCAAAATCGGCAGACAAGCAGCATTAAGTTTAGCAAGAGAATTGTCTCCAAATAATAGAGCATTAGGCTTCGGCACCGATTGCTGGTTCGACGACAATGATTCGATTTTAGATTTTAGATTTTAGATTTTAGATTACTCTTGGGGGTTCAGAAACCGGGTTGATGGGCGAAAATACACAGGTTGCAGCGGACACCCAAGGTAAAAAATCCGGTTTATGAGTCGAAGTGCGTCCACGACTGTAATTGTTTTAGATCCAGAAACTTGGTGAAAGCATCTATGGCAACAAATCTAACAGTAAATATTCTCGATCTCGCGGATCGCTTGCCCGATAATTGGCTCATCGGTTGTGACAGTCGCGAATTTTCCCGAATTGTCGATCGGCTATTTCAAGAAATCACCCAAAATCAAGCACGAGAAACACCCCCAAAAATT
Source organism: Microcoleus sp. OTE_8_concoct_300 (assembly GCF_031383065.1). Lineage (NCBI taxonomy): Bacteria > Bacillati > Cyanobacteriota > Cyanophyceae > Oscillatoriales > Microcoleaceae > Microcoleus > Microcoleus sp. OTE_8_concoct_300. The sequence goes on from NZ_JANMZH010000585.1 coordinate 7,553, forward strand.
TGCCTCGCAGAACCCGAACCCGTACAATTTCTGGCCAGTTTCACCGCCGCCCACGTCGCCAAATGCCCGATTTTTCTCTGCAATCCCAACTGGGTAAAACCCGAATGGCAACAAGTCTTTGATTTAGTCCAACCAGACCTAATTTTGGGACAAGTTGCTGAGTTAGAACAAAGATTCCCTTTTCTTACATTCCGCGCAGCCGGACTTCGTTCGTGCGATCGCATTGCTAGCGAATTCCATTCGCCGGAATTCCTGGAAATTGACCAATTAACTACGATCATGATTCCCACCGGGGGTTCTTCAGGAAAAATCCGTTTTGCCATCCACACTTGGGACACACTAACCGCATCAGTACAAGGTTTTCAACAATATTTTCAAGTTGACAAAATCAACTCGTTCTGCGTTTTGCCATTATACCACGTCAGCGGTTTAATGCAATTCATGCGTTCGTTTACGACGGCGGGAAAACTGGCAATTGGGTCGTTCAAAGCACTAGAAGCAGGCGAAAAATGCGATATCGAACCAGAAGAATTTTTCATTTCTTTAGTTCCAACTCAACTGCAACGGCTGCTGCAAAACCCAGATACAGCTAATTGGCTTCGACGGTTTCGGGCTGTACTTTTGGGCGGTGCTCCCGCTTGGCCGGAACTTTTAGAAACAGCTAGAAACTATCAAATCAAATTAGCGCCAAGTTACGGCATGACAGAAACCGCCTCGCAAATTGCTACACTCAAACCAGAAGATTTTCTCGCGGGCAATAACAGTTCCGGTCAAACTTTACCCCATGCTAAAATAACTATTCGCAGTGCAAAAGGCGATATTTTGTGCAATAATAAAATCGGAAATATTGCAATTAATGCTAAATCTTTGGCGTTGGGTTATTATCCTGAACAATTTGGCGAGGGGCAATATTTGCAATTAGATGATTTGGGATTTTTTGATAAAAATAACTGCTTAAATATAGTCGGACGCAGCAGCGACAAAATTATAACAGGCGGAGAAAATGTATTTCCGGCGGAAGTCGAAGCCGTTGTGCGATCGACTAATTTAGTTGCGGATATTGCTGTAATTGGCTTGCCAGACAAAGATTGGGGTCAAGTCGTTACGGCTATCTACGTTCCCGCTAATTCCGAAGTTACTGTCAAAAATCTGCAAGTGGCAATAGAAGATAAGTTGAGCAAGTTTAAGCGGCCGAAATCTTGGGTTATCGTCGAACACTTGCCCCGCAATTCTCAAGGCAAAGTCAATCGAGAACAATTGCAAGAAATTGCGATGTGTCATCGTCGGTGAATCAATAGTATTAACAGGATTTGACAGTAATATCAAATCCGGTAGCATCGGAATTATTCATCTCTGTATTCTCTCCCTCTGCGTTCTCTGCGCCCTCTGTGGTTAAATCATTCCGATGCAACCGGAAACGATATAATTCCTGTAGGGGCGGGTTCACCAATATCTACAACACCAGTGAGAAATCTCAGAAACCCGCCCCGCCTAATGCCCAATGCCCAATGCCCAATTCCCAATTCCCAATTACTGCAAAGCTAACAGCCTCCTCGTCCTCTCAGCTTCTTGTCTGTGAACGTCCACAAACTTCAACATTCGGTAAAGTACCTCTATTTGCGGCAACTTAATACCTGCTTGCTGCGCCACCCGTATCGGATTACCAAAAATCGCCTCAACTTCCAGGGGCCGCGATTCATCATAATCGATTTTCATGCTCGTGCGGTAAGGCTTCATTTTCAGAGTATGTTCGAGCATCTGTGGGATAAAGTGATCGGGAATAAGGCGATCGCAACTTTTTGCTCCCGCTACCACTTCCGCCATGATTTCCTCGACTAAAATCAGAGTATGGGGATTAGCCATCAGTTGGTCAGTTCTCGCATCCAACACTACAGACAGCCCGTTATAAGGAATATTCCATACCAGCTTTTTCCACCTTGATAATAGCAAATCTTCGCTCATTTTAATAGGAATATGAGCACGTTTAAAATCCTCAGCAATTAGCTGCAATCTGTTAGTAATACCGATGGGTTTGTAGTCTTGGGCATATTCTCCCAGCGTGATAGTGCCGTAATCTAGGTGGCAGATGTGACCGGGCCCAACTTTATAAGAACAGAGAAAACACAGCCCGCCAACCACTCGTTCTGCACCGACAATTTTAGCTACTTCCGGTTCCGTATTCAATCCGTTTTGCATTATTAAAACCGCGCCGTTATCCTTTAATAAAGGAGGCAAAATTTTGGGCAACAAGTGATTTTGAGTTGTTTTCAGCGCTACAATTACTACATCGCACTGAGGCATTTTGTGCGCGTCGTGGTAGGCGCGGACGTGGGGGAGGGTGAAGTCGCCTTCGGGAGACTCGACAATCAAACCGTGTTTTTTGACGCGATCGTAATCGCTACGTAGCAAAAAATTGACTTCTAAACCTGCTTGTTGCAGTCTAGCACCGTAGAATCCGCCTAAAGCTCCCGTGCCGACAATGGCATAATTGCGATTTGACATAATATCAAAAAGTCAGAAATAATTATCAACAAAACTGAAATTGGATTGTCATTCCCTGCTATTATTTAAAGATAAAACGAATCTGAAATCTCAAATTTCAATTTTCCTCATCCACTGCATCAAGTCTTCAGATAGCTGTTTTCTAGTTCGGCTAACTGCATCGATGGAGACGTGCTTAGTAAGAGCTTTAGCAGCGCTTCTTCCTGCAACTTCCCCCGCCAAAAATACTTGATAGGCAATTTCAAATTCATCGCCAGTAACTTGTTTCGGCGTCAATTGAATCATCAGCCGATCGCCCGCAAACATTGGGCTATAAAAATCTACACTAGCATGAATTATGGGAAAGGCAACCTCGGGATTGCTGAAAAATGCTTTGAGATTGACTCCCGATGCTGCTAGAGATGCCTCGTAAGCTTCGTGGCACATCGCTAAAACGTTAGCAAAGTAAACGACTCCAGCAGCATCGGTATCTTGAAAGTGAACAGTGCGGAGGTAAGTGAAAGGCATTTGAGGTAGTAGGGGGCGATCGCAAATTGGATCGGAATTTTACCAACCATTTTATCGGTAAAGCCACACTTTTGGGGAAGTTATCAGCTAAGTAAGTAGGCGCTAATTTTTTATATTGTAAAACTTGCCCTCCTCACTCCTTCCCCTTATTTCTTAACCTTTGTTCTTAATCAACATCACGTCTATAATATTGAGGGCCACTTCTTCGGAAATCCCCAAGGCACCGTAAAGATCGTTCAAAAGTTGTTCTTCTTCTTCTGAAACCTCGCCATCTGCTAAAGCGATATCAGTTGTCACAGCAAAAACTGTTTCTTTAAGTTCGTCGGGAAGGGTTTCCAAAGCCGCATTAAACAGTACCTCAACTCCTTGCCGTTGCAAAATCATCAGCAGGCGATCGAGCATTTTTCTCATCACGTCATCCGGATAGCTACGGAACAGTTGCATCCGAGATAGCGTCATGCTAATCGCTTTACTTTCGCTGTCATTGATGTAACCGTCGGCTGCTACGGCAATTAGCGCGATCGCCGCAAATGCTTCGGCAGGCCCTAACCTTACGTCCGTTTCTTGGCGAGTCTGCGATACTTTATCAAATAAACCCATGATATTTTCCTCATTTAGTGGTGGATTTATGGAGTCAGGATAGGTTCTGGCTCTGGAGGTTTCTTTGGAGATTTTGATAATTATATCAAATCTTGTTAGTTATTTATTATCAATAAAATTATGAAAAAATTAAGAATTTTTATTTCGCCCTTCGGCGCTGCAATGGCGGGTTTATTCAGATCCTGAATTGCCTTCCCATAGGTCAAGTAAAACCCCCCCTCCCAGCGCCGACGATCTACTTGTCAAAAATGGCTAAATCTGCTTTCAGGAAATCAACAAACTGCCGCGCCGTCCTGCCAGATCTACCGTTGTGGCGAGTTGCCCATTCTTTAGCGCGGTGCTCCAAATCCTCAGTAGCGAGTTTGATTTCAGCAAGTTCTGCCAGATGTCGGACAATTGTTAAATAAGTGTTTTGATCGGCAGGTTCAAAAGTTAAAGTCAAGCCAAATCGATCGCTAAATGAAAGTTTTTCCTGCACAGTATCCCAAGAGTGAACTTCATCCCCGTCGCGGGGGCGAGGCCTGTCGTCAAAAAACTCTCGAATTAAATGTCGCCTGTTGGATGTGGCGTAAACCACTACATTTTGAGACCTTGCCGTTACATTCCCCTCCAAGACAACTTTCAGAGCTTTAAAAGCATCGTCATCTTCCTCAAAGGAAAGGTCGTCCACAAAAATAATAAACTTTTGAGGAACTCCCCGCAACTGCTCCACAATTAGCGGCAAATCTTGCAAGTCGGATTTAGATACTTCAATCAAGCGCAGATTGCGAGAGCCAAATTCATTTAACAGCGACTTCACCAAAGAAGACTTGCCCGAACCGCGGCTCCCGTACAGCAAAACGTGCAAAGCCGGATAACCTGCCAGCAAAAACTCCGTATTTTTCACAAGAGCATCCCGCTGCCAATCGCAGCAAACCAACTCTTTTAAAGTTATGCGATCGGGATGGGAAATACTCGCCAACTGCCCTTCTCGCCACGCAAAAGCGCGATATTCGGCAAACAAACCCGTGCCAAACTGTCGGTAATAAGCTGCCAAAGATTCCGTAGCGCTCGACCATTTTTCCAGTTTTCCGTGCAGCGGCAAATCGCCATTTTCTTCGACACTTTCTGAATGCCAAATCGGAGGCACAGCGTCAAGTTGACCCGCTACCCGCACCCACTTGCTCAACTGATCGCTGCTGCAGTCGTAAATATTTTGCAGCAGTTGTAAATCATGTCTGGCTGCTTCCACCAAAGCGGGGGGCAAACTCGCAAAATCTGTTTGCTGTGCTCGGCGAGAAAAGGGGTTTTCGTTTTTGAGTATTTCCCAAATCAGAGAATCTTTCCAGTTCTGATTTTTAGCCGCCTGAACTTTGAACCAGTTGCCGTAAGCTGTCAGACAGTCTAAACCGCTGACTTCGCTGTGGTGGAGGGCTTGCAGCAAGTCGAGAAAGGCTTGACCAGCAGGGCTTTTGAAAACCGATTGATACAGCAGCAGGGATGCTGCTTGGCGCTGCAGGTAACGGATTTGGGCGATCGCACCAGAAGTTAGGGCTGACATAATGGCAATTGTATAACAGTTAGATATCCTGACTGGGTTTAATAAATTTTCTAACAATTCGTGACACTAATTGCAGCTCGCGCTGTATAAATTTAGATGCAAAGAGTGAAATCTGGAGGATTAAAAATGAACTTAGGTACAGCAGCGGCGATCGGCTACGGCATTTTAACACTCGTTGGCGGCATCATGGGTTATATCAAGGCCAAAAGCCAAGCCTCGCTAATTTCGGGCCTGATTAGCGGTTCGCTGCTAATTTTTGCCGGCATCGCGCAACTCATGGGACAAAGTTGGGGTTTAACATTAGCAGCAGCCATCTCCGCTGTTTTGGTAATAGTCTTTATTTTACGGCTTGTAAAAACTCGCAAATTCATGCCAGCCGGGATGCTCATTTTAGCTAGTTTGGCATCTTTCGGCGCGATCGTTTACGAAATCAGCGGTCAATAAATTTGATATTTGAGATGTGAGAGTTTAAATTTTAGATTTTAGATTGACTTCACAGCTTTTACTGGGAGCTTGAACTAAAGTCTAAGCTTTTTTCTCTCCACGACTTATACCAATTCTAAAAAGTAGGGAGACATATATATAGCCTTTCGAGCGAAAGATGAGGTACTCATGGGCATAGGCCTCCGTGGGCATAGGGCATAGGCCTCCGTGGGCATAGGGCATACCTCACTTTTTTGAGAACCGCTATAGCCTTTCTCAGTAACATGAGGTGTTCTCGCGGGCATAGGGCTCCGTGGCCTCCGTGGGCATAGGACTCGCCCCCATACCTCACCACGCGATCGAACCGCTATAGATTGTACGCTACCATCTGTAGGGACTTAGGCTTGGCCGTTTCCGGGGCTGGTTTCGGCGACTTTTAATAATTGGTATAATATCAATTCCGGCCTGCTGGAATGATATCAAATCCGCGCTTCGAAAGTCTGGCGTAAAGTCGAATCCCGAGGCCAACAAATAATTCGCGCAATTTTCATTTTTTTGATTCACAGTCAACAGTCAACAGTCAACAGTCAACAGTCAACAATTACCAACTACCAATTACCAATGACTAATGACTGATGAGTGCTTCAATATACTGCTGAATTTCCCTGAGTTGCTGCCGCTGGTATTCGATCCAATCTTTTTCCGCCGCTCGCTGTTGGGGCGTCTCTTGCTGATACCGCGCCTGCTTCTCTAAAAAATTATTGTAGAACCTAATCGCTTTTTCAACTGTCTGAATTGCCAGTTTCATGCGCTCCTGAAAAATTGCTAAAATCAAACTATCCATGATTGACCCAATCACTTTACAGGACTCTTCAAAATCTACCAAACTGATTCCCATCTTGCTTTTATGAACCAGAGGTTCTACAGGGGCTTTCAGCGTTTCTTTAAAAGTCTTCACAGAAGAAGAGTCAGGCAAATATTTCAGAGGTTCCGTAAACTTCGACACAATCTCGCCGCCTATTGATTGCAGTCGCTCTCTAAATCTCGATTGACTGTTGATATCGAAGCATTGAATACAAAATTCAATTGTTTCTATATCAATAGATTCTAATTCTTTAAAAATCAAATGGAGTTCATTCTCCATAATTAAAATCACTCGCTCTGCCTGGTAATCAACCTCATTCCGCAACTCTTTGTGCAAATGCTCTTTTTCATAAAAACCGAGAGTATCTCTTTGAAAGACTTGATGGTTTGTATCCCACAAAAACCACTGATTTTTCAACTTTGTAGACTTGTCGCTCCACGATCTTCGAACTTTAACAACAGCATCATATTGGGCCTGTTTTCCTAAAGAGCGAATTCTGACATCGCATCCGCTTAGTTGGCCAATTTGATCCCACACCTCAACGGTCGATGCGCGAGCAATTCTCGGCTTGCTATTCCAGACATCCTCAGCCTGAGATAAATCTTTGAAACATACCTGAAGAAACCCCTTGAGTCTGAGGGCTGATTCCTTAATTTCCTGAATACAAGGTTCCACATCTACGCTGAGTTGGGTAGCTGACTGTTTGATCTCTAGGGATTGATGTTCGTCGGCCAGCAATCGATCGCTAAACTGGGTAAGAGCCTGGAATACCTTGAGATACTCATTCATTTACTTTTATCCCTCGTTCCCCTAAATAGCATACAATACAGAACATCTGCCTTTTTGAATACCAAGTGAGTCATACCATTTTAGATTTTAGATTAAAGAATTGAAGAATTGGGAATGACTGATGACTATCGTGGTTTGGATCACGGGCTTACAGTTGCATTTTTTTTGGAAACTGGTCTGACAACATGGATTATCTATTCACCCCTGCAACTCAGGCTCTACTCAATACGGGCAACCTGGTACAGCCTACTGCCAAAACAGGAAAATTGCTCCCGGCAGCTAGAGATCCGGTGACAGGGGAGTTTGTGGAGCTGGCAAAAATCTTTTATCCATCAACAACTGGAACTAGCTCCTCGCGCACAGTTCTAGGATTGCTCGCAAAGTTAGCCGGAGGTGGCCCCGTACAGCCGCTGGTAGCTCCCGTGTACGTGACAGTGGCACCGTTGCAGCTTGCTCAAACTCATCAGGGGTTTCAAAAAATATATAGAATGCTTAACTCTCTGAAAATTAATTTGGCAGTGATGCAAGCGACTGCTGCCGTCTTTGGCCTTGGCGCTGTATCGAGCACAGTTTTGTCAGCAGTAAACCTCAACCAAGTATTAAAAATCAGAGAAGATGCAAAGCACCAGAAGCTAAAAATTAAAGGCGGGTTTATCGATCTCAGACACATCGTGAAAGATAGGGGAGTAGAGGTGATCCAGCAGATTTTTAAGGTGGCTCACGACTCTAGTTTTCAAATGCACCGTCAGAAACTGGTTAACGGTTACGATACTTTTTCTAAAGCTATCAAACGCTGTCAGTCAGCCCTGACATTGCCGGATCTTAAACTTCGGAATTCCGAAATTAATAGCGGGCGGGATATGCTGTTTGAGGCTTTAAAAATTTATGACAATCCCAGTTTGTTGGAGGGGCTGTGTTCTGCCGCACAGCTCAGGCAAAGGGAATGTGTTTGGGCGATCGAGCAGGCGATCAACGTCACGTTTCACTTGCAGCGGGCCTACGGTATGGTGAGCGATCGCCTGCTGGAACTCCAATCAAAAATTCGTCAAGATCTTCTAACTGTTGTTAAAGGATGTCAATCGGAACCCGAACTAGATTTTTTATTTCCCGAAGTTACTAGGATTCTCGGTCATGATTTAAGTGTAATAGACTTTTGGCGAACTGAGGCTGATTGGATGCAAACTTTGTCTCCAAAAGATCAGCACCAGTTAGCTAGTTTAGATAAACTCAGCGGCGAGAGTGTAAAAAGCAGCGTGTACACTACATTCACGGTATTAGCTGCGGAACCTTCACTTTATGACACTTTAAAGCAAAAGTCTCACTTTCTATCCCTGCGCGACCAGCTAATCTTCGCTGTGTCGCCGGAAAGCCGCCGGGGATACGAATTTTATGTCAGCCAGCAGGCGATCGCGACTGGCTATCAAGCTTTAGCTGCCTCGAATTGGCAAGAAATATCCGATTTAACTGTGGCTAACCTCTACTACTTTTTTCAAATCCGAGAGCACTCAACTGGAAATTCTCCAAACGAAGACGAATTAGAAACGCCTTATTGGCAGTTTCCCACAACCTTAAAAAACGAGCTTAATTACAGCAAGTAAATGACAGGTAACAATTACCTCAGCCACAACTTAATAGTACGGTCTTTAGAACCGCTAGCAATAGTTTGGCCGTCGGGACTAAAAGTTACCACATAAACTTCATCGGAATGTCCCGTCAAAGTATTCAGCAATTCTCCGGTAGCCAAATCCCAAATTTTTATAGTTTTATCCTTGCTCCCGCTGGCAATAAACTTCGCGTCCGGGCTGATAGCAACAGAGACAATATCGTCAGAATGCCCCTTAATAGAGCGAATTAAATTTCCTGTTTCGAGATTCCAGATTTTAATAGTTTCATCGTAGGAACCGCTAACAATTGTCTTGCCGTCCGGGCTAACAGCAACCGACCTCACCGCGTCGCTGTGTCCCTCAAGAGTTTTGAGCAACCTCCCCGTTGCTACATCAACAACTGTAATTTTTTTATCCTTAGAAGCGCTAATCAAACTTTTTCCATCGGGACTGAAAGCAACAGAATAAACAAAATCTGTATGGTCGGGGAAATTCTGAATCAAACTGCCAGTTGTTGCATCCGAAATCTTCGTGGTTTGGTCTCCGCTGCCACTAGCAATGAGCTGTCCGTCGGGGCTCAGAGCGACAGACCAAACAGAAGCAGTGTGGTCGAGACTGCGAATCACTTGCCCTGTTTTCAAATCCCACAGCATGACTCTCCAAAAACCGGTTCCAGTCGCCAGTCTCGTACCGTTTGAGTCAAAAGCAACGGACCAAATGGTGGATGAATCTCCTGCAAAAGTGCGGAGCGACTTGCCTGTAGCTAAATCCCAAATTTGGATGGTTTTGTCTTTAGAACCGCTGGCTAACATTAAGCCGTCTGGACTGAAAGCAACAGACCCAACGGCATCTGAATGCTGAGCGAAATTTTTGACTTTGGCGTTCTTCCACTGCAAACCTGATTGGCACTGTTGCTGTAACTCCTGAGCGGACGAATAGCTGCTGGAAGTGTTGGCAATTGTTGGTATTTGGCTGATGCAGCCTTCATAATTGCTGGCTTTATAAAGAGCTTCAATTTGATTGAACTGTTGGGATTCTTTCTGGACTCGCTGCTGCCATTCTTGCAACTTGAGATATCCGTAAACTCCGCCGATCGCAGCTAAGATAGCCGCAATTGTTGCCCCGGCGAGATAAAAATTAAACTTGCGAGTTTTTTTGGGGACAATCGCTGCTGCGCTGGATCTCGACAAATCGGTTTTTCCGTTCAGATTTACCTGGGGGGATAGGGCCGGACTTGCCTGCAATTCGAGTTGAGGGGCGCTGCTCGCTGGTGGCGGATTGGGGTTGCGGTGTCCCTCCAAAACTGTGGCGATCGCCTTGTACAATTTAGCGAATAAAGATTTAGGAATGACTAATTCTTCGATTCTGGCGGCATCTTCGTCAGTAAGCCCTAAAACTTGCTGCAAGCGTTTTAACTCCTCGCGAGTTTCCAGAGAAAAGGGATATTCTTGCTGCATTGCTTCTTGCAGTGATTGTTCGTAGCGTTCGCCTTTTTGCCTGTATTTGCGGTAAGGGTTCAATACTTCATCTTCGATCGCCTCTGCTTCTTCTGGCAGCAATTCCAAACTGATGCGCAGTTCATCTAATATTCTACGACCGACGACTGTAATGTCACCGCGGCTGCTGCTGCGCCGATCGACTTCTTCGCGATATATTGTCAGCTTGGGAATCCGCGCCCGCGAGCGATCGCCAATTTTCCTCAAATCGGCTAAAGCTTCCGTCGCCGACTGGTAACGTTCCCGAAAATCGTAGCGCACCATATTGTCCAAAACATCAGCCAGCGCTTGGGAACACGTGGCTAAATGCCGCCACACAATTTCGCCTTTATTAGAATTTTTCAAATCCCGCAGTTTCGGCAAATCGTAAGCGGGCAAACCAGTCATTGCTTGGATGCCAATCATTCCCAAAGCGTAGATATCGCTGTTAAGTTGCGGGTTGTATTGAAATTGTTCGATCGGCATATATTCCAGCGTGCCAATCCGCACCGTTACCGGCGCTTGTCTTTGAGCGATGTGAATTTCTTTCACCGAGCCAAAGTCAATCAAAACTAACTTATTGTCTGAATAGCGGCGGATTAAATTTCCCGGTTTAATATCTCGGTGAATTACTCCCTGTCCGTGTACAAACACTAAAATTTCTAACAGTTCCTTCAGCAAAGGAATCATTTTTTCTTCTGTTAGAGGTTTGCCCGGTACAATCTCGGTTGATAGCGAGTGACCGGCAACAAAGGATTCAACTAAGAAAAATTCTTCATTTTCTTCAAAATAAGCGAATAGCTGAGGGATTTGGTCGTGTTGACCGAGCTTTTCTAGAACTTCTGCTTCTTTTTGAAAAAGACGGCGCGTAGTATTAATTAATTTCGGTTCGGTGGTACCGGGACGCAGGTGCTTGACAAAGCACTGCGGTTCTCCCGGACGGCGAATATCTTTGGCCAGATAGGTTTGTCCAAACTCTCCTGTTTCTATGACTTCAATGATTTGATAGCGTCCATCTAAAAGTTGGCTCACCATGATAATAACGCAGCCTTTTTTTGGTTGATTTTCGCCAGAAACAGTTGCACTGTTGAGTCAGTTGTATAGCCTTTTTCAGGTAAATTAGGTGTTCCTGGGCCTTGGCAAAACAGGGCATTGGGCCTTGGCAAAACAGGGCATTGGGTATTCGGAATAGTTGTTTCTTTCCTTCTTCTTTCTTTCCTTATTCCGACTTCCATCGGACTTCTTCCCTCTGACTTCTTTCCTTCTGACTTCTTTCCTTCTGACTTCTGACTTCTGACTTCTGACTGAGATATTGCACCATTCTCAATTACTTGTTTAGGAACAGGCAAGATGCCTGTTCCACCAGAAAACTCATTCTTTGTGGAACGGGCATCTTGCCCGTTCTTGACAATGGTGCAACATCTCAGTTCTGACATACTTTATTTTTTCAATATCTGCAAAGCTTGATATCCCAAAAAGAAAAAACCCAAAGCGCCGACTACCACTACCCCGTTCGTAAACACATCGACTGTAAAAAATTCGCCCATGGCAATCTCCTCTGACAACTGATATCTATCCTCAGCTTTTCGGTCGCTGACCGGGTGAGTGGTCTTGCCCCTCGCTGCGGGCGAGCCGAAAGATGCTCACAAATTATAGCAAAAGAGGCGGTCAAAATAACTTTCCGGGCGATCGACTAGCTTTTTGTTTTAATATTTTTTAATATTTAGGGAGACAAATCCTGTACCGAAAATCTGAGGTCAGTTCGCTTTGATATTGTTAACCCTGCTAATTTTTTCTCTCATAGTAAGTAGAGCTTACACTAAAAATTTGCGCCGATCGGTCAAAAATGCGCCTCGAACCGAGAGAATTTCAGCCAGGCCCTCACCGGGGCCTGCCGCGCTGTTCCCCAAAGTTTCGGTAATCGTACCAGCATACAACGAAGCCGAGAATATTCGGGATTGCGCGATCGCCATTTTGGATAGTACACCGCTGTCTGTGGACAACCTAGAGGTTTTGATTGTAGACGATCGATCGACAGACGACACCCTGGCGATCGGGCAAACCCTGCAACAGCAACTCAACGACCCCCGCCTAAAAATATTAGCAGGTCAGCCGCGACCTACGAACCAATATTGGGCGGGCAAAAACTGGGCCTGCGCCCAAGCTGTTCAGGTAGCAACCGGAGACTTCTTATTATTTATCGATGCCGACGTGCGGCTAAAACCAGGGGCGATCGAAACCGCTATCGCTACAGCCGAAACCGAGAAAATAGACTTGTTCACCTGTATGCCAGCGCTGGTTTGCGAGTGTTTTGCCGAGTGGTTAGTGCAGCCGATAATGTTCAATCACTTAGCAGTTTGCTTCGACTTTACCGCCGTTAACGATCCCTCGAAAACAGACAGTGCTTTTGCCGGCGGCCCGTTCATGTTGTTTAGGCGATCGGGCTACGAAAAAATCGGCGGTCACGAAGCAGTTGCAAGCGAAATTGTTGAAGATGTGGAATTAGCTAGGCGCATCAAACGTGCGGGTTTAAAGCTCGGACTTTATTCCGGGCCAAATTTGGCATCCGTGCGGATGTATCGGTCTTGGAGCGCCTTGTGGGAAGGCTGGACAAAGAATCTGTATCTCGGCGCTAACCGCAGTTGGGGCATGATGGTTTACATGGCCGCAATTATGTTATTTCTTTATCCTATGCCATGGTTAGCCTTAGCTATTTTGCTGGCTAACGGGGACTTCGCAGAAATTCTGGCAATCAGCAATTACCAATTACCAATTACTAATTACCAATTGCCAATTACCTTGTTAACTATTTGTTTATCCGTAATCGTAATTTGGCAGCATTACAATTTGCGCCGCTTGGGTGCCGAGATTTCTGACTGTCCGACGAAATACTGGTGGTTGGGAGGTTTGGGAGGTGCGTTAGTGGCGGCGATTGCGATCGGTTCTGCGATTAAAACCGAAACCGGTTGGGGATGGACTTGGCGAGGTAGAGCTTTGCAAATTAAGAGTTAATTAAGACTTGCATATGGGCAGGCTCTCCGGCCCACCCACAAAAAATTAACTCCTTGTGGAACAGGCATCTTGCCTGTTCTTAAAAATCATCTAAAATGTGAGTTATAGAAGAAAGAAGGAAGAAGAAATAAGGCAGAGCTAATCATAACCTCCGTTTACATCCGTTACAGAATCCGTTACCGAACTTCCGCATAAACAAAAGCAGGTACGCGCTTGTAAGCAGGCGTGCCCGATCGCTTTTCAATTTCCGGGTGAAAAATCACATTAACTTCAGGATAAAACATCAAAGCAGCACCCACGCGAACAGCCCCGTAAATCACCTCGACATTTTCCATTTTTCCCGCATTTCCCTGCACCGTAACCCGCTGATGTTCGTGCAAACCCACGCTTTCTGCATCCGCGCGGTTCATCAAAATGCAGTTGCGGTGTGGCATTCCCCGGTATTTGTCATCAATTTTGTAGACGACAGTATTATGCTGAGAATAGCTGCGTCCCGTCATCAATGCCACAACAATACCCTGTGTTGATTCCGATACTCCAAACTCTTTCGCTTCCGGTAATTTCAGCTTAGGTAAAGGCGCGACAAACATCTTCGCTTTCCCAGACTCTGTAGGGAATTTAGGTTCCGTAAAAATGCGACCGCTGATGGTGAATTCCTCTTTGGTTTCATCAATTGTCGCTATTTTTTCATAGCCCGGAATAGTTTTAGCAATCAATTGCCGAACGTATTTTGTGTCTTGAAGTTGGCGCCAATCAACGGGAAAATCGCCGTGAAGCCTGCTGGCTAATTCCGTCAAAAATTGTACCTCGGGAATCAGATCAGCATTTTTGAGATGAGTTTCACCCTCATCATTTAAACGCACAAAATTATTCCCAGATTCCACCGTTGTTTTGTGGGGATTTTCAAAGCGATTCAGTACAGGAATCACAATTGTATTGTGCTTAGCCAATCCGCTAAAATGCCCTAAATTCGGTTTAGTTGCGAGGTAAATAATAGTTTCAATTTTACCTAAAGCTTCTTTTGCCTGATTTGAATCGGGATTTGCCCCATACAAGTTGCCGCCCAGACAGATCAGCGTATCGACTTTGCCTGCATCTGCTGCTTCAATGAGCGATCGAGTGTCGTAGCCCTTAACGCGACTGAGGGGACGATCTAACAGTTTTTCGAGGGCGTCTTGGATTTCTTTTTTCAGCTTGACAGTCACGCCCATAGAGCCGAATCCTTGGACGTTTGAGTGTCCTCTCACGGGCATTAATCCAGCACCTTGTTTGCCGACATTTCCTGTCATTAAGGCAGTATTGGCAATGCTGAAAACATTATCTACACCGTTATCATGTTGGGTAATTCCCATCGCCCAACCAAAGACTACTCGCTGGGACGTGCCAATAATTCTGGCTGCTGCCTCAATTTCGGCTTGGGAAACTCCGCAGGTTTTAGTAATAGTTTCCCAAGAGGTTTCGCGGGCGTGCTGTACTACTGCTTCCCAGCCTTCTGTATGAGCTTGCAAGTATTTTTCGTCCAGCAATCCTTGTTCGATTAAAGATTTTTGCATCCCCACAAATAGCGCCGTATCGCTACCGGGGATTGGTTGCAAGTATAACGAGGAAATATCGGAACCGGGGATAAGCGACTTGACAGGAAATGCCGGAGAACCAAACTTGACTAACCCAATTTCCATGACCGGGTTAATTACAATTATTTTACCGCCTTTGTCCCGAATTTTAATCAACTCGTTCATCAAGCGAGGATGGTTGTAGGAAGAATTCGCACCCGCGAGCACGACGCAATCTGCGTGCTTCAAGTTTTCAAGACTCACTACCGAGGTGCGGGTGCCAAACATTTCGTTTAACCCGGTTGTCGAGGGAGCGTGGCAGAGATCTGAACAATCTGCTAAGTTATTGGAACCCATCGCCCGCATCATCAATTGCAACAGAAAAGCCGCTTCGTTGGAAGAACGGCCAGAACTGTAGGAGGCAACTCGTTCGGGGGTTTTGCGAAAGGCAGCTTCGGCAATTTGATAAACTTCTTCCCAAGAAATACGATCGTAATGAGACTTGCCGGCCCGCAAAATCATCGGAAAACTCAGCCTTCCCAGCCTGTCTGCTTCCATTGAATTTAATTGCTGGAGTTCTGCAATACTCTGCTGTTCAAAATAGTGAGTCGAGACAGGTGGTTTAATTTCAGCAGAGATTGCTTCCACGCTTTTCATGCACCGCTGAAGTTTTTCGCCCTCTTCATTCGTAAAACCTCCTTTCTGCCCGCCAGTGCCCCAAGAACAGGACAAACAAGCACTTTTGTGTAGCAAAGTTTTCCAAAGTTTCGGCCCTTCTGGGGACAATGTATGTTCGGCCCAATATTCTATTACGGGCAAACCGCCACCTATCTCTGGTGTTTCCTCGTTTGTCTCGCCCAATGGCGGGATTGGTTGGACTTTTTGGGAGTTGACATCCATGCGGTTTACCTTTTGTTTGAATTTATTACTAAAATTTTATCTTAAATTTACGATCGTAAAAATTAGCCACTAGATATATTTTTTAAGAGGAATTGGGAATTGGGAATTGGGAATTGGTAAATCGACTACAGGCAGATGCGTAGGGTGCGTCAGATCGGGAAAACCTGTTTAAATCGAAATAATCAATATCTGGCGCACCTTAAAAGTTGATTTAACTGAGATATTGCACTATCAATAGAGGTAAGGTGCGCGGTCCGGCGCACCCTAGGGATAGTTTCTATGTGTAAGTCCTGTTTAACTCACATCTTGCACCATTCTCAAGAACAGGCAAGATGCCTGTTCCACAAAGAGTAGAATTTTCTTGTGGAACAGGCATCTTGCCTGTTCATAAAAGCCTAATTGAGAATAGTGCAATATCTAAGGTTTAACTCACTCAAATTTTATCGCTTACTCTTATTTAACGCCTGCTTCCCAAACCCAAGACAAAGCAGTCGATCGCCCTCAGCAACATTTGGGTCATTCTGCAAATAATCTCCCAACCATTCGCAACTCCGAGCAATAATTTTATTCAGTTCAAAATTCTCCAAAGGCCACAGAATTACAGTCCTATCGCTGCTAGCAAAAGCCAGAGTTTTGCTGTCAGAACTAAAAGTAATGCTCAACACCCGATCGCTCGCTTCCAAAGTCTTAGATAGCAGCGCCTTCTTACCGTCAAAATCCCACAGTTTAACAGTATTTCCCCCACTCGCCGCCGCAATCAACTTGCCGTCGGGACTAAAACTCACACTTTCTACAGTATCGCTGTGGTAGAGTTTTTCAGTTAAATTAACCGCCTTGCCATCAAACCCCCACAAGTAAACTTTTTTGTCAGCGCAAGCAGCAGCAATAGTCTTGCCGTCTGGACTGAAACTCACATTTTTAACCCTGTCCTCGTGGTCGATAGTTTTCAGAATCTTCGCCGACGAACCGTTAAATTGCCAGAGGTAAACTCTCTTTTCTCCGGCAATTTCAAAAGCCTTTTTCTTGCCGCTTGCCTTGTCCTCAGCAGCGGTAGCAGTAGCAATAGTTTTGCCGTCGGGACTGAAGCTAACGCTAATTACTGGATTGCTGTGATCTAGTTTTGCAAGCAAAGTTGCTTGAGAACCGTTCCAGCGCCAGAGGTACAATTTGCGATCGGCACTGGCGGCGGCAATTATCTTTCCGTCTGGACTAAAACTCACGCTTTTAACAATGCCGCTGTGGCTTAGGGTATTTAACAGTTTGCCGTTTAAACTCCAGACTTTCACGGTTGTGTCATCGCTGGCAGAAGCAACAGTTTTAGAATCAGGGGAAATGCTCACCCAGGTAACAGAATCCTTGTGACCTTCTAAGGTTTTGAATAAACTGCCATTACTGCGCCAAAGTCTCACTGTTTTGTCCCCGCTAGCAGAAGCAATGGTTTTGCCGTCTGCACTAAAACTGACTTTGTAAACCCAGTCTCCGTGTCCCGATAAAATTTTATTCAACGGAGTGCTGTCCGGTTTCCAAAGTTTCACTATTTTGTCCTTACTGGCGGAAGCAATAGTGCCATCGCGGCTGAAAGTTACGGCCCTCACGTCGTCTTGATGTCCTCGGAAAGTGTTGAGCAAAGTGCCGCTGCGACTCCAAGTTTTTACCGTATCGTCTGCACTGCCGGTGACAATTTTTTCGCCGTCGCGACTGAAACTCGCGCTGACAACTTGATCGTTGTGTCCTTTGAGAGTTCTGATTTCTTCACCGTTTCGGTTCCAAATTTTGGCTGTGCTGTCGGCACTTGCTGAGACGATTTCTCGATTGTTTGGACTGAACTTAATGCTGTAAACAATGCCAGAATGCTTGGTTAATGTTTTGGGATTAATTTTAAATTTCTGGGTTTTACTTTCTCGGTTCCAAAGTTTGACAGTTTTGTCAACACTTGCTGAGGCAATTGTTTGGCCGTCGGGACTGAAACTGACGCCGAGCACCCAGTCTTTGTGTCCGGTTAAGGTTTGCAGCAATTTTTTGTTCGCAAGGTTCCAGATTTTGACGGTCTTGTCGTGACTGGCGGAAGCTAGGGTTTTGCCGTCGGGACTGAAACTGACGCTGGTGACGATATTGCGGTGGCCGGATAAAATGCCGATGGCACTTTTGTCGTTATCTACTTGCCAAATTTTAATTGTGCGATCGGCACAACCAGTAGCGATCGTTTTCCCATCAGGACTAAAACTAACACTCGTCACGATATCGCCGTGATTGAAAGTTTTTAATAACTTACCTTCTTTGCTCCACAATTTAACAGTTTTGTCAGCACTTGCCGAAGCAACTGAATTGCCGTCGGGGCTGACACTCACATCCAAAACAAACTTGCTGTGCTGCTCGAAACGGTTGCGTTCTTGCACCCCAGAAACTGCTTGTCTGAGTCTTTCAGCAATTTGATTTTTAGTATCCACAGGCAGGGCTGTACTTTTCAGAGAATCACGACCGATTTTGATAGTATTCCCCAACACTCCTAATTGATTTTTTTCATTAGAAAGCACTAAACCTTCCGACGCCGAATTTAGCGCATCAGTCCGACTTTTTTCTGCTTCTTGCCGCGCGCTTTCTGCTAATTTTGCTTGCTCGAATGCCATCGCCGAAACACCTCCGAGTACAAGCAATCCTAGAACCGCCGCCCGCAATTGCCATCTCCGACTTTGGTAAAGTTGAGCTTCCGCTTGGTGCTGTTTGTCTCTAGCTTGGCGCTGTTTTTCTCTAGCTTCCGACAGCAAAGCATCTCGCTCTCTGTCTTTGCGAATTTGTTCAATTTCATCTCGATTAATTTGATTTTGCTTTCGCAGTTCCTCGAATTCTGCATTTTTATCTAATTGCTCCTGCTGGCGGATGAAGGTAACTAAATAGTCGTGAACGAGCTGGTAAAGCTCTGCCTGCAGTTCCGTCCACCGAAAAACTAAACCAGATTTTACTAACAGTTCTAAGACTAAATCTAATTTGTCAGCTTCGGCAAATGTCGCTAAATCCGAGGCTAATTCGGCGCGGGTTTTGAGGGGACGAATCTCCTCTTCATCTGTCAGCAAATACAAAACTCGCCGCGCCGCTACTTGATTTTCCGGTCCGCAATCTTTGATAACTTCTTCGAGAAATCTTTCGACTAATTTTTGTTGCGGATTGTCGCCTAGTTCCTGATATCGAGTTAAAGTTCTAATGTCCTCTTGTTGCAGTTGAGCGCCGACAAGTTGTAGTTCGATCGGGCGAACTTCTCCCAATTCTCCAGCTAAATCTTTGACTAATTCTTCGATGAGATCCGGTTCTAAGTAAAACTGCGCTCGTTCAGTTAAAGTGCGAATTACCGATCGCGCATCGCCCAGGGAAAAATTTCCCAAATAAAACAGAATGTTTTTGCTGAGAATGTCGCCCAAAATATCATTGTTAATGAATCCTGTCTGGTTTTTGGGTCGGGAAAATTCCAGCAAATAGTGCAGGTAATCTTCCCGCAAACATAGGACGACTTTTAAATATTTGATGTTCAAGCATTCCCGCAAAAAATCAAAAAATTTCTGCCTTTGGGCTGGCTCTTTCCACACGAAAAAGAATTCTTCAAATTGATCAAATATCAGAACTGTCACTAGATGTTCGGAATTTATTTGCAGCTCGTTAATAATTGTTTCGTATTCGATATCCTCTTTTTCTATTTCTATGATTGATTCTACAGGCTGTGACTGCTCAATTTTATCCTCATTTTTCCCAGCCGAGCCGCCGTTAAATCCCGAAATAAGATTTTCCTTGACTGCGCCTGCTTCTACGGTCAAATCTACCGGAGCAGTTTCCGGTACTGCTTCGGAAATTTCCGGATCGAATATTTCAGCTTTAAGAGCAGATAACTGTCTGGTCAATTCCCGCGGCCAGTTGTTGTAAACTTGCAGCACTATCGGCAAAACAGTTCGCCTTTCTATTTTTTTTTGTTTAAGAGCTGGTACTAATCCCCCGGTGACAATTGAACTTTTGCCAACTCCAGACTGACCATAAACTACTGTCAGTTTGTCTGGGGTATTGTTCATCCTATCTATCAAACGGTTGAGGTCTTGTTCTCGGCCGGAAGCAGTAATTTCATCAGCAATAGTAGCAGCGCCAGCAACAGTTTCTGCGACGGGATTAACCGCTTCTCTGTGCGGCTGCAATTTGCCGGCTCCAATAAAAGCTCGGAACCGATACGTATGTTCCACCGCTCGATAATCTTGCTTAATTTGAAAGGCTTCGAGATATTCTCCCCGCTGAAAATAGAGCGATCGCAGCATTTCTAAAACCCGCAAATACAGTTGCGGGTTGTAGCAAGCTTCGGTTTCCGAGCGAGCCAGCTCTAAATGCGCGATCGCCTCCTGAATCTCACCCAACTGACTCTTAGCTTCTGCTAAAATCAACAGATACAAGCCTTGATGCTGCGACTTGACAGGCGTTCCCTGTCCCGTCGTTTCTAAATTTGAGTTGAGAACGTCTAGAGCGACTAAAGCCCATTTTTTCGCCCCTTGCCAGTTCTTTTGCTCTAAGGCTACTATAGCTAAAAAGCCGTAATCTTGAGCCAAATAAACTGCTGAATTTTCCATGTTTTTATGCAACCTAAGAGCTTTAATAGCTAAATTCCAGAGCGCCTCCCAATCTTCTAAATGCTGCAATACTTCGCCGAGTTGATTAATGAATATACCAACGGCATCCGACCGTCCCGCGTTTTCTAATACCTCAATACATTCCTGAAAATAATTCTTAGCTTCCGTCCAATAAGGACGGTTAGCACTGCGGTGTTGTTCTGCTTGGAAGCGGTAGCACAGCCCGATGTGAAATAGCAGAATTCCCTCTAATACCGATGCAGGGTAAACCGTAAATAACAAATCGCTAAATTCTGTTTTCCCTTCAATAAATGCTACTTGATACTTCCAAAAACTGAGACTTGTTTGATACAATTCAAGAGCAGCCGGGATGCGGTGACAAGCATATTCGTGCCGACCGCGAATAAATTGCAAACTCGCTTCAAGAGCGGGTTCTAACCTGATGTTGCAAGTTTGCAAGTCTTGGCTAGCCGACTCTAATTCACTCAAAGAATTGGCTCCGAGAATGGCAGAATTACTTAAACGCCAATTGCCCTTTTCTAAAATGTTGGAAAAAATGCGATCGGCACTTTTGCCCAGGAAATCCACCAATTCGTCTGGGCCGAGGACAAATTCAACAGTGGTCGTCCAAGTCTCGATATCTGTGACTAACCGAATCAGTTTTTTTAAAATTTTGTCTGTCACCCACAGCACCACCGGGAAGGGAAAATTATTCCGAAATTCTTCCCTCACGTAGTTAGTAGAAGTCAGCAGTCGATCGATCGCACTTACCGATTCCAATCCAAACACCATTAAAGCTGCCGGAAGGCAGGTAAGTTTGGTTTCTATCGTCGTGTAAAGAGTTTTAACAGATGGCGGGAGGACAATTTCTCGAATATCGAGACCAGACTCCTCCCGCAATTGCCGTACAGTTTCCTCTCTCATAGCACTGTAATTGCACCGCACCAAAATCAGCGAAAATTGCCCCTGAGACATTCTCAGAGCCCGGGAGAGAGTTTGCAGCGAACTTTTGTTTTGCTGTGCTGCGGTGTCTTGCTGGCAGTGCGAATTAATCATAATTAATATTTGAAAAGTTTCTCATAATAGGTGCTATCAACTGCCGACGAAATAAAGAAGGAAGTTCGGCAACGGATTCGCTTGGAGAGGATGTCACGGATGTCAGGCAGTTCGGCAACGAGCAATGTACTGGATTTAACGGATAAATATTAGACTTGAACCGAAGCCCTCCGCAAACTATCTTTAAATACATCTGCGTTCCTATGCGTTCATCTACTTTCATCTGCGGTTTCCCATCACAGCGAACAATCACATAGTTAAGTTTATTTCAGCCCGTTTTTGCGATTTCCCATCACAGCGAACAATCACCTAGTTAAGTTGATTTCAGCCTGCATACTTATTGTTTTAGCCGAATTAAAGCATACCCAAAAAAATACATACTCTGTTATTCGCCTATTCTCAGGCAAATCTACCGGATTTTAGTGAAAGTTTTACGCTCGCACAGCGATAATTATACCGAGAAAAAGAGTCGTAGCACGGGTGAGGGCGGGCGGGCCATAGCCCAAATCGCACAAATCCGATTCAGTTATTCGCAGATCCCAGAAATCCGGCATTCCCGGGTTGACTGGCCCCTCGCCGCACTGAGATAAACTACCGGCGGCGGCTCATCAATTACAGCTTGAAGATTTTGTGTCATAAATTTACTAATCTCGATATCTAAAGTAGCTGTAAAATCAGGTTCATCCCAATCCTCGCTTTCCTCAATGCTGATTGTTGTTGGTGTCGCCATATCAAAATCCAGCCCATCGCCAAAATCCGAAACTTTCTTAATAGGATCTATTTTCTGACTGGTATCAGCGGCAAAAGCTTGAGTTGTATTGGCCATTAGTAGGAGTGGCAGTGCTACTATGGCACTTATCCTTTGTCGCGCCGTGATTTTCCTCATGCTATCCTCCTGGTATAAACTAAACTTTGGTGCTGCTATAAATTCAACATCCGCCGCTACTGTCTGGCGCTGTAAGTCGCTTTGAGATTTTAGATTTTAGATTTACTCCACAGATGAATCTGAGAGCTTAGACAAGAGTCTAAAATTGTGGCCTGCTTACCACTCGTGTCGCGGGCTTGTATCCGTTTTTGAGCATAGTCATTAATTAATAGTGGCTTGTTTTTCCGCAGGATAGAACCTTATCTGTGACACTTCGTGGCAAGTTTACTTGACGGAGCATATCCGCCCAACTGTTCTTCTTTATTTTTACGACGTGAAAGCTCTTCAACAGTCAGGTTTTTCCGTTACCTTAAGTAATTCCCGAGCCTTTACGAGTGTTCATCTCAGACTCCAAGCGGTGAGAAGTTCGTGATCACACCAGTTTTCGCACCCCGCGCTGCTAGCAAGCTGATGTGTAATACCACAGCCCCGGGATATCTGTCAATACTTATATCTTAACATTTCTAAGGATCGCGAATTAAATAACTTACAATTTTAATTGTTATTGTGGGATGGGCGTCCCGCCCGTCCTTTTTGGACGGG
>NZ_JANMZH010000600.1:0-1827 GCF_031383065.1 Microcoleus sp. OTE_8_concoct_300
ACAAGCACATACATACAGGCAAACGCTCTGAGGTTTTGGAGGCTTGAGCCGGATGATGGGAAACTGTCAAGTCCGGTTCTTAGGGGAGGAGGACGCGGCGACGTGTTCCTCCTTACCCGACAAAAAGACGGCAGGAGTGGATGGGGTAAAATCCTTGTCCCCAGCAGAGCGTCTAGAACTGGCAAGGGAATTAAAGCCAACTGGCAGATCTAAACCGACAAGAAGAGTTTGGATACCAAAACCAGGAAGTAATGAAAAACGCCCACTGGGTATACCTGTAATGTACGACAGAGCTTTACAAGCCGTAGTAAAATCCGCACTTGAGCCGGAATGGGAGGCAATTTTTGAGCCAAACAGCTATGGTTTTAGACCGGGCAGGTCATGTCACGATGCGATTAAGCAGATTAAACTCTGTATTCAATATAAAGCGAAGTTTGTACTAGATGCAGACATAGCCCAGTGTTTTGACCGCATCAACCATTATGAACTACTCCAAAAGTTGAACATAAAAGGCAAAGTCAGGAGACAAGTAAAATCCTGGCTAAAATCTGGAGTAATTGACGATGGAGTGTTCACTGCAACATCTGAGGGTACGCCACAGGGTGGGGTCATTTCTCCGCTACTAGCAAACATTGCCCTCCACGGTTTGGAGCAACGCATAGAAAAAGAGTTTCCATATGATAAAGGAAAACACATAAGAAACTCATTTTCCCAATTTGGAAAACAAGTAGGCAGACCGAACACAATTCGATATGCTGATGACTTTGTAATTTTATGTGAAGAAAAAGCCGTAGTCCAAAGATGCCGAGAGATCATCTCGGAATGGTTAGCTGGCATGGGTTTAGAATTAAAATCTGAGAAGACGAGGCTAACTCACACTTTCAAGAATGAATTAAGTGAGGATGGTAAAGCTGGTTTTGACTTTCTAGGTCATCACATCCAGCAATACCCGGCTGGAAAACATCGGAGCAGTTTAAATCCGCACCGTGAGATATTAGGTTTTAACACACTCATTACCCCAAATAAGAAGTCAAGTAAGGCACACCAAGAGGAAATCGGAAGAATCATCAAAAAACATAGGTCAACGCCACAATCTGCGTTAATTAGAGACCTAAATCCTGTAATAAGGGGATGGACTTCTTTCTATACAAACTCTGACGCAAAAACCGTTAGAGAACTTGCTAAACAAGATTACCTCACATACCTGAAACTTCGACGTTGGGCAAAACGCCGTTGTGGAAGCACCAAGGCAGGACACCAACTGTATTGGCACACCATTGGCGGTAAAAACTGGGTATTCTCAACCAGAGAAAAGGGAACGAATCCCTTTCGGTTACTAACACATAGTGAATTCGAGTGTAGCAGCACCGACTATGTGAAAGTTAAAGGTGATAAAAGTCCCTACGATGGCGACCTAGTATATTGGAGTTCTAGAATGGGGAAAAATCCTGATTTGCCAAGTAGGGTATCAAAACTCCTGAAATGGCAGAAAGGGAGATGCCCTCACTGCGAATTTCTTTTCAGAAATGAAGATGTAATGGAAGTTGACCACATCATTCCCAGAGCCATTGGACGTAAGAATGATTACAAAAATCTTCAACTATTGCATCGGCATTGTCACGATGTTAAAACTAAAACCGACTTGGAATTAATCAGGAAACATAACCTGGAACTCGTATCTTCAGGAAAGAAACATCAAACAAGTCGGAAGAAGGGGAAGCCCTCAAATGACAAGAGTACACCCGAGTAGCCGTGTGCGGTGAAAATTGCAAGCACGGTTTTGAATGGGAGGGAGAAGATGGTAACATCTTCTCTCGACCCTACCCA
>NZ_JANMZH010000690.1:0-1104 GCF_031383065.1 Microcoleus sp. OTE_8_concoct_300
CATTTTTGTTGTGCGGCGAGAATTTAAACTAACCAAATGCCCGTAAATTCCAAAAGACTGCTGTTATCTGTAGGAGGATCTAACAGCGGTCTTTGGATTTACACTCACCAGACGATGCCCTTAAACTCATCAGATATTTCCTCATGTTAAAAAACCGCTGCTTATGATTGGAACCCACCTTGGCAACGGTCTTTGGATAAATCTCGTTTTAAGGGCAAAAACTTAAACTGATCGAGGACTTATAAACGCCAAAAAACCGCTGCTCTAGATTGGCGTCGAACGGCAGTGGCTTTTTGGTCCATGTTTAATCAGGCGGTGACAATCAAACTCATGACTACATCTCACTTTATTGAGGAGAATTTCACATCGGATTTTCCTGAAGATTCCAAGACGGAGGCAGACCAAAAAATTGTTATTGACAAATTGCTTGTTAACAAACTGACTGAACTCTTGATAAATTCTATTTACAGCGTTCATGTTAGCCGCCGTTCTGAAATTTTTCTGACCAGCTTAGATATGCACTTGGCTGATTTTTCAATTAGTAATAAGAACGACATAATTTGTCGTGAATTTACTGAAAAATCATCACTACTGCTAGAGTCTTATCAAAAGGCTGTTCCTAAATCGTTAGGAAAAGCAGAGAGCTGTTTGGGAGAAGCAATTGATTTGATTAATCTCATTGTGTCTGCCTCGGAAGCAGAGGTCAACAATGGGTAAGAACTATCGTCGCATCGAGCAACTCAAAGCGATCGCTTTTGATTGTGGTTTCGGTAACGAAGACGCCAAGCAGTTCGGCAAGCTCAGCAAAACTGCTACCTGGGAAGCAATGCTGGAAACTTACGGCGTTCCCTTTCCTGTAGATAACAGCAGTCTAAACACAGAAGACACAGAAGAAAGCGACTGATGAAAACGTGGGCCGGGGGGGGAGCCGGGTTTATGGCCCGCCCCCCCGGCCGCGACACTCAGAATTTAGGGGCGCCGCAGGCAACAGGGTCCGAGTAACACCCTGTATAAACACAAGAAAAAAAAGTAAAAAATAATAGTAAAAAGCTTATGAATAATAAAGTACACCCATTTTTTGAAGATGTTACACTGTGGGATTTT
>NZ_JANMZH010000691.1:0-33628 GCF_031383065.1 Microcoleus sp. OTE_8_concoct_300
GCAAGATGCCCATCCCACAAGAGTTATTTTTTCTTGTGGGATGGGCATCTTGCCCGTCCTATTTATTTTTGCAAGAGGTCTAATAAACCCGGTTTGTCAAAGAAATCGGGTTTCTGGGGATTGCAGTTATTTACTTTTTTCAGGGCGAACCGGGATATTTGGTCGATCGCCCCCCAGCTAAAATTACATATACTACAATATATAATACAGAGATTAGAGCCAAAATCCTTGGAGCTCAGAAAAATCAGAATCGAAGCCCCTTGAATGTGTAAAAATACTGAAGCAAACATTACTAAACCCTGCACGGAGCAATTGTTGTGGATTCCAGATATAACCCCCAATCCATAGAAGAAAAATGGCAGCAGACATGGGCTGAGCAAAACTTAGACCAGATGCCAGAAGATACCCAAAAGCCAAAATTTTATGCCTTATCCATGTTCCCCTACCCCTCGGGAAACCTGCACATGGGGCACGTCCGCAACTACACAATCATCGATGTAATTGCCAGACTCAAGCGAATGCAAGGCTATCGCGTACTCAATCCGATGGGGTGGGACGCTTTTGGTTTGCCCGCAGAAAATGCCGCCATCGAGCGCGGAATTCCCCCGGCAAAATGGACCTATGAAAATATAGCCCAAATGAAAGGCTTATTTCGCAGTCTCGGCATCTCCTTTGATTGGACAAAAGAAGTTACAACTTGTTCTCCCGATTATTATCGGTGGACTCAATGGATTTTCTTGCAATTTTTAGAAGCAGGATTAGCTTATCAAAAAGAAGCCGCAGTTAATTGGGACCCCATCGACCAAACAGTCTTAGCAAACGAACAAGTAGATAACGAAGGACGTTCCTGGCGTTCCGGTGCCAAAGTCGAGCGCAAATTATTGCGGCAGTGGTTCCTCAAAATTACCGATTACGCCGAACAGTTATTAAACGACTTAGACAAATTGCCAGATTGGCCAGAAAGAGTCAAATTAATGCAAGCCAACTGGATCGGCAAATCAGTCGGCGCTTACTTAGAATTTCCGATTGTCGGAATGGATGATGAAAAAATCGCCGTTTTCACCACACGTCCCGATACAGTTTACGGCGTCAGTTACCTTGTTTTAGCGCCGGAACATCCACTAACTCAGCGCGTGACAACCGCAGACAGAAAAGCCGCCGTAGAAACCTTCATCAAAGAAGTCGCCGCCCAAAGCGAGATCGATCGCACAGCCGAAGACAAACCAAAGCGCGGCATCCCCACAGGCGGCAAAGCAATCAATCCTTTCAGCGGCGAAGAAATTCCCATTTGGATAGCCGATTATGTGCTGTACGAATACGGCACCGGCGCAGTCATGGGAGTACCCGCCCACGACACGCGAGATTTCAAATTTGCCAATCAATATCAACTGCCAATTAAAGTAGTAATTGTAGATGATGATGAAATGCCGCTGACGGAAGCTTACACCGAACCAGGAATTATGATTAATTCCCAAAGCTTCAACGGCATGAATTCAATTAAAGGCAAAGCAGCAATTATTAGATCTGCCGAAGATGCAGGTTGTGGCCAAGCGCGAGTGCAATATCGCTTGAGAGATTGGCTAATTTCTAGACAGCGTTATTGGGGCGCTCCGATTCCCGTAATTCACTGTCCCACCTGCGGAACTGTTCCCGTACCCGCATCGGATTTGCCCGTATTGTTGCCGGAAAATGTAGAATTTACGGGCAAAGGTTCGCCCTTGGCAAAGATGGAAGAATGGGTAAACGTTCCTTGTCCGAGTTGCGGCACTGCGGCGAAGCGGGAAACAGACACGATGGATACTTTTATCGATTCTTCGTGGTATTTCTTGCGCTATCCCGATGCTCAAAATCAAGAGCAAATCTTCGATTCGGCGAAGACAAATGATTGGATGCCCGTAGACCAATATGTCGGCGGCATCGAACACGCAATCTTGCACTTACTGTATTCCCGCTTCTTTACCAAGGTTTTGCGCGATCGGGGTTTGATCGATTGTGACGAACCATTTAAACGCCTGTTAACTCAAGGCATGGTGCAAGCAATGGCCTATAAAAATCCTGTTACTGGCAAATACTTTCCCCCAGCAGATATAGACCCCGCAAATCCCAAAGATCCTCAAACAGGCGAAGCTTTGCAAGTCTTCTACGAGAAGATGTCCAAATCAAAATACAATGGTGTTGACCCCTTGGAAGTTATGGGCAAATATGGGGTAGATACGGCGCGGATGTTTATTTTATTCAAAGCGCCGCCCGAGAAGGATTTGGAGTGGGAGGACGCTGATGTGGAAGGGCAATTCCGCTTTTTAAATCGCGTTTGGCGCCTGGTGACAGAGTTTGCTGCACCCCCCCCAGCCCCCCCTTGCCAAGGGGGGGAGAAAGACGTGCTAAGCAAAGCAGAGAAGGATTTGCGGCGGGCGATTCACACTGCAATTAAGGCAGTGAGCGAAGATTTGGAGGGCGATTATCAGTTCAATACTGCTGTTTCGGAAATGATGAAACTCAGCAATGCTTTGAATGATGCTAAATGTAAAGATTCGCCAATTTATGCAGAAGGAATTAACACTTTGATTCGCTTGTTAGCGCCTTTTGCGCCGCATATTGCTGATGAATTGTGGCACAATACTGGTAACAGTGAATCGGTACACAGCCAAAGTTGGCCGAGTGTGGATGCTTCTGCCTTAATTACCGATGAAATTACGCTGGTCATTCAAGTTATGGGCAAAACTCGCGGCACAATTCAAGTGCCTTCTGGTGCTGATAAAGCTGCTTTGGAAAAGTTTGCTCGCGAGTCGGAATTAGCCAAGCGTCACCTGGAAGGTAAGGAGATTAAAAAGGTAATTGTGGTGCCTGGAAAGTTGGTTAATTTCGTGGTAGCTGGATAAAGATGAGAAACCCGGTTTCTTTAATAAACCGGGTTTCTGAGACTTGCAGTTAAGAAGTAGCCATGCCAAAAATGAGCAAGCTAAACAAGACAAAAAAAAGTTTTTTTAGAGGGCTATTGTGTTTAGGAAAGATTTGGGCGATCGCCTACATTGCTTCCTGTATACTCTTGTTTTTTCTGCAAACTCGTTTGATATTTCAGCCAACACCTACAATCGCCAAAACACCGGATGCTTTTAACATCCCTTACCAAGAAGTTTGGTTGCCAGTTAAGGGTCGATCGCCCAAAATTGAAAAACTTCACGGTTGGTGGCTGCCCGCCGCAAATCGAAAATCATTAGGAACTTTATTGTACCTGCACGGCAGGGGTTTGAACATCGGTGCGAATATCGCTCAATCTTACCGCTTTCGGCAATTGGGTTTTTCTGTATTGCTGATTGACTACCGGGGTTACGGCCGCAGTCAAGGCAGTTTTCCCAGCGAAGATCGGGTATATGAAGATGCGGAAACCGCTTATAATTATTTAGTTAAGCAGCGGCAATTGTTGCCTAGCCAAATTTTATTTTATGGTCATTCAATGGGAGGTGCTGTTGCTATTGAGTTAGCAATAAGGCATCCCGAAGCTGCTGGTTTGATTGTCCACAATTCATTTACTTCTATGGTGGATATGGTGGAAAATAATGCTTATATGCGATTTTTTCCGGTGCGGTTGTTGCTGACGCAAAGGTTTGATTCTCTTGCTAAGGTTAAATCACTGCGAATGCCGATTTTGTTTGTTCACGGCATTGCCGATTCTTTTGTTCCTGCTACTATGAGCCAAAAGTTATATGCTAGTTCTCCTGAATATAAAAAAATTTTGCTAGTTCCTAATGCTAGGCACAATAATGGAGATGCTTTTTTTAATAATCCCGAATATCGCCAAACTATTGTGGATTTTGCAGAAACAGTAATCGATCGAAAAAAGCTATGACTTATGCACTCCGCCTTTATAACCGGGTTTTTTAGGGAATCTGCTGATTTTAACAAAGTATTTTCGTAAAAAACCCGGTTTCTGAACACCGATGCCTAAGTCCTATTTAATTGTTAGTTTCAAAAAGCAATTGCACGATCGCTCCGCATTCCAATTTTAATACTGATTGAGCGCTGCCGCCATTAACGGCAATTTCTACCCAACCGTCAGAACCAGTTATGGCAATTAAATCGCCCGGTTGGCTGTCGCTGTAGGTTTTACCGCTGGGGATGCGAATTGCATCAGAACTATTGCTAATTGTCAATGACCAATTGTTACCTATAATGCAATTATTCGGGATATTAGTAATGAGATTGCCGAAGCGATCAACATATTGAATGCAGCCTGCTGCACCTGTGGCTGTAACGGCACAATTTGGTATCTCTAACTCTACTAAACTTGCAGGGTCGATCGGCTCTCCCAAGTCTTCCAACGCCACCCCGTTGGCCAAGTGAGCGCCCGCTGCTGCAAAAATATCGCGACCGTGAAAAGTGCTGCTGGGTTGAGGTGTGCGCCAGTATTGAGAATTCGTGAGTTCGACAGAGGATCTCGCACTTTCCCGACTCAACACCCCGCTAAACAACCCGTTATCCGGCCCGACAAGAAAGCAATTAGCACATTTAATCGCAACCGGGCGTCTCTTGCTTCCCACCCCCGGATCGACGACAGCAACGTGTACGGTTTCCGGCGGAAAATAAGCAAAAGCAGTCATCAAACAAAACCTCGCCGCCCCAATATTTTGAGAGGGTATTTGGTGCGTAATGTCAATGACTTTTAACTGCGGGTTAATTTGGGCGATCGCACCTTTCATCACTCCTGCATAAACATCGCTTAATCCAAAATCCGTCAGTAGAGTTATAATTCTATTTTTAGACATATATCCAAAGGTAAAAATATGGTAGCGCAGTGGGAAAATTTTCTGCAAAACTTGGGAGAATGGCACGGTTCCTTCACTCAGCTATCAACGCGAGGAGAGGTACTTCAAGATACTCCTAGCATTATTTCTCTCGAAGGTTTCAATGACAACAAAACTGTGCGATTGAAACTCCGTCGGTTTTCCCCAAATCCTAGCGGTGTAGGCGAACCGGAAGTGAGCGAACTTGTTCGAGAATATCAAACTTTGGGACGAGATATCCTATTTTTTGAGAATGGAGCTTTTTCTCAGGGTACTATTCAACTAGCGCCTTATTCTGAGTGCGGTGCCGAGTTTGGTTTTATCTACAATTATCGCCGGTTGCGCTTCGTTCAGCTCTACAATACCGACGGCAATTTATCAATACTTACCTTAATTCGGGAAAAGCAGCTTGATAAAAATGTCCCCGAACGTCCGCCTTTAACTGTTGACGATTTGCTGGGAGAGTGGCAGGGTGAAGCCGTGACAATGTATCCAGATTGGCGTTCTCCTGATTCCTATTCTACCAAGATGCAATTGCATTTAGAAAGTAGCGATCGCCTACGGCAGAAAATTACTTTTGGCAGTAATGCTACTGTTATCACTTCTAGCGCCAGCATTGACGGTTCACTTCTGCACTTTAACGAAGGTGCTTCGCCCGTGCAAGTTTTGCTCCTTCCTGACGGCGGTTCTTGCACTTTACCTGTCAAGATTGAATTGAGAAAACCTATATTTTTCGAGGTCGGTTGGTTGGTAGAGCCTGACTTGCGGTTTCGGATGATTCGCAGTTACAATGAGCGGGGTGAATGGGTAAGTTTGACTTTAGTTACTGAACGCAAAGTTAGTCATTAATTAGTATGGGCGGCTTCACTAACACTCTTTAATTTTTACCAATAATCTACATAAACCCGCCCCCATTTATGGCGGACGAAAGTTTATGTAGCAGCGAATTTTATTCGCCGGACTTTGTTTCCTGGGTTTGCGATTGAATCACGGCACTCCAGTCATCATTGTTAACAGCAGCTTCCAAATGTTGGTGTCGTTCGCCGTCACTTTTGGCGGCTGTTTCTAACTCTTTGGTAAGAGTAGAATCTGCCATTGCTTTGCGCAATTTCAGCTTCTTTTCCTCATAAGCTTTTTGTTCTTCGGCAGACATTGCCGATCGCGCGGCTTGACCTACTGTAGTCGCCCACATTTCGCTATCAGCACCGTTTCCAGGCGGAATGCTGCCAATAGATGCTATCCAAGCATCCCGCAAACTTTCCATTTCTTCCCGCTTGGGGAATTTGAAAGTTTGCACGCGCAGGAAAGCACAATTTTCAGCGCCATTTTGGGCGATGTGACCGTTGATTGAAAGCAGGATATTTCGCGAATAACCTATATACTGAGTTTGGCGGGAAATATCCATTACAGCGTAAACGCCGGCGACTTTCGCGTTAGTTGCTAAAGCGCGCCACGTATCGATCGACATTACTTGCGTGCCGTCATTTTCTAATTCAGAAATAGTGGCTGCTGCGCTGTGTTCTGAGTCGGAACTGTATAAAAAGTTGTGCAGTCCTTCATGGGCGACAGGTACGTTTTGATGTTCAATTGCTACGTCTCGATCGGCATTCACTTGATTAGCTTCCATAAAACCCAATTCCTCAAAAAATGTCAACTTTACTCATTAAATCCCGTTTTCAGGGGCGGGTAAGATGCCCACCCCACAATAAAGTTCTCTTTGTGGAACAGGCATCTTGCCTGTTCTATAGCAATCCTTGCAGGAGTCGTAAAAAGATGTAGGGGTAGTGCCTTTCTTTGCCTACCCCGGCCTCATGGGGGCAACCACGGGGGTTTGCCCCTACAAGAATTACACAAATGATGCGAGGATTGCTATATTGTTTTTTTTTGCCCTTATCTACTTAACTTACTGCAATTTGTTGCAATTCCTCGTCAGTCAATTTAACTTCGATCGCCCGCACAGAGTCCTCAATACTCGATACTTTGGTCGCACCGGGAATCGGAACGACGCAGGGCGATTGTGCCATCAACCAAGCTAATACTATACAGTAAACTGAAACGTTTTTTTCTTCTGCTAATTTTGCGATCGCGGGCATATCTTGCAAGCTGGTAGCGCGGCGGCTTCCTCCCAGAGGACTCCAGGGAAAAAATGTCAGTTTTTCGGTTTCGCAATATTCCAGAACGCCGTCTGATTCCGGCTGTCTGTGCCACGGATTGTACTGATTCTGCACGGAGACAACTTCTACTGTATCGCGGGCGCGTTTGATTTGCTCTACAGAAAAGTTGGAAACTCCAATAAATCGAATCATTCCTGCTTCTACTGCTTCTTTTGCAGGTGTTAGGGCTTCCTCGATTGTATAACCAGGATCGGGCGAGTGATATTGCCAAAGGTCGATCGGTTCCTTGCCGCCCAATGCTTCAAAACTTTCCCGAATTGTCTTGCGTAAATGGTGGGGGTTGCCATTGCGCGTCCATGCACCTTGAGGCCGCATTAAGCCGCCTTTAGTGGCGACAGTAACGGCCCTAATATCTCCGCTGTACTCTTGCAAAGCTTTGGCAATCAGGTGCTCGTTGTGGTGTTTGTCGGATTGATCTTGGCAGTAGGAATCGGCGGTGTCAATTAGGGTGACACCCAAATCCAGGGCGCGGTGAATTACCGCAATTGATTGATCTTCGGGCGGTCTGCCGCTTAAGGACATTGGCATACATCCAAGACCGATCGCGCTGATAGTAAAATTAGAGTTACCCAGTTTTTTTCTTTTCATTGGTTTGCCTTCGTTTGCGTGGTTTATTTCCAGTTTACCTTTCAAGGATATGTGGTAATTTTACATTTTTTAACTATCTAAGTAAATAGGAAAAAAATATTTTCTAGATAAGCTGTTTGGCTTTTAAGATGTATATTTCAATTCCCTATTGCCCCCTTGTCAAATCCTCTCCCCCTCAAACATAATAGACAATCTAGATGAACCTCCGCTTACCTACGTACTTAACTAGCTGGAAGCGCTGGTGTAAAAGCGGAGTGCAAATTGCCAGAAGTAGCGGGAGAAAAATAAAAGCCCGATCGCCAATATTCCCGCCCCTGCGGTCCAAACGATTTCACCTCTCCCCAGCATGGCTTCTGCAGGCACAGTCGTCAAGAAGGCAACGGGAACTACGAAAGTGAAGAAAAATCGATAAGCTGCGGGATAAGCTGCCATTGGAAATCTACCCGCTTCTAACAATCCTTGGAGGACTTCGGTAACGTTGTAAATTTTGACAAACCAAATGCTGGTTGCACCTAACATAAACCATATACTGTAAAGAGTAATAGTTCCGAATAACAGCGGTATTGCTGTTAAAAAATAGTTGCCGATTTCTACTCCCAACTTGTTAGCAGCATATAGCAGCAATACGGCGCCGAAGATTAAATCTGGGATTCCCCAAGGGGAAACTGTGTTTGCAGACAGCCAGAATTGGGAACTGATGGGTTTGAGGAGTACGAAATCGAGAGTACCTTGCTGCACTCGATCGACAATACGGCTGAGGTTGGGCGCGAGAAAGGTTGCCGAAAACCCCTGCAAAAGCGTAAAAATGCCGAGTACAACTAAAGCCTCTTCCCATTTCCAGCCCGAAAACGTGTAGCCGGTACGGTAGAATAAAAACAGCCCAAACAAGCTGCCAGCAAGATTTCCGAGGCTGCTGAGGGCCGCGAGGACAAAGTTGATGCGGTATTCTAGTTCTGCAGCGATCGCCGCCCCCCAGAACAATTTCAGTACGTGAAAATATCGTCCCATGTTTGTCGCCATTTTTTGCCGTGTTAATACTTAAATTCCCCTATTGTAAAGCTTGTGTAAAGTTAACTGCTCTACGGGCTGCTCATTTCACTATAACTTTAAATTATTTATACCGCTTACTTAAGTAGCTTTACTGAGAGGCAGTATTAAGTTATTTAACAAAATTTAAACAAAAATTACAATTATTAATTTAAGTCAATCTTAAGGCTATATATTTGGGCAATTATTAAACCTGATTCATCTATTAACACAAAGCATCCCTTGATTAATTAGCAATACTTATATGTTACAAGTCTTAATATTATAAATATTTGACAAACATCTAGCGCTACCCAAACGGAACACTTATCATGGTGTATACGTAGTCAAAAGGAATACGTAATTAGCAATACCTGATCATACGTACAAAAGAGGCTTCGAGAAATTGACTTAACTAACAACACGTAAGGAAAAAAAAACATGGATGCTTTAACATTATCAAGACTAGGCGTCAAGCACACCAAGAGTGCAGTAGCCGAATCGCTGCGGATCAATACAGGATACGACATGACAAGCCCAGTCACTTTTTACGGGATTGTCAACGAGCACTGCAATGTTAAATGCCGCCAGTGCGAGTATTGGCGACTCAAAGAATATAAAGACGAAATGACGATCGAAGAATGGGAAAATGCCCTCTTGAGCGTCAAAGAATTTGTGGGCGAATTTTCGATCAACTTTAGCGGCGGCGAACCTTATATTAAAAAAGGTTTTCTAGACTTGCTGGCCTTTGCGAATAAAAATGGCATCCACGCCGGCGTCACCACCAACGGCTATTGCATGACTAAGGAAAATGCGGCCAAAACTGTCGCTGCTCGTCCTTTTAATGTGAATATGTCCGTTGACGGGCCGAATGCAGAACTGCACGATTATTTGCGCGGTCAACCGGGATTGTTCG
This sequence comes from Microcoleus sp. OTE_8_concoct_300, assembly GCF_031383065.1. NCBI lineage: Bacteria > Bacillati > Cyanobacteriota > Cyanophyceae > Oscillatoriales > Microcoleaceae > Microcoleus > Microcoleus sp. OTE_8_concoct_300. Next base: position 9,486 of record NZ_JANMZH010000691.1, read on the forward strand.
ATCGGCTTTCTAAAGGAATCGGTTATCTGCGCGAAGAACAAGAAAAACAGAACGTCCTGTTTCCGATCAACGTCAAACCGACAATTAACCGACTCAATTTCCGCCACATGCCGGAAATAGTCACCTGGGCTCAGGGAATTGGGGCGACGACGGTGAACTTCCAACCGGTCAACCGCTGGACGCCAGAAACATTCGAGGAATTGTGGATTGAAAAAGAAGACTGGGAGGAATTATCACAAGTAATCGAGCGCCTAATTGAAATGAAGAAGAACGGCGCTCCGATTATGAACAGCGATGAAGTGTTGCGATTGATCATTCCTCACTTTGCGGAAGAAAAAGCTCCTGATTCAACTCGTCCTTGTCGCGTTGGACTGCGCAATTACTGGATTGATACGCGCGGCGATGTGAAATTGTGTGATGAGTTTCCGGTGATTGGTAATGTGAAAAACGCCAGCGCCCGCGAGATTTGGTACGGCGAAAAAGCTCAGGAAGTCCGCCGCGATACTTTGAATTGTGGCAAGCTTTGTCTGATTACTTGTGTCTCGCAAAAGACGATTTTGGACAAGGTAAAAATGGGGATGAAGTTATTAAAGAATTGAGGTGTGAGGAGTGTTAATATTGCTTTTGTTCATGGTAGCCGGGTTTTATCAAAAACCCGGTTTTTTGTTTGATGAATTGTATTCCCGTTCGGTTTGGCTAAAGGACACGGCAATGCCGTTTCCCTACGAATACAATGTTTTATATCAGTCCTAGGGTGCGTGACGGTGAAAAATCATTGCACCGCAGCCCTTTACCTTTACTATGGACTGTCACGTACCGCTTTACCAGGGCAAGATTTTTCTTACCAGCGGCAGGATTCTGGGGGATATTTTTCTCGCCAGCGGCAGGATACCCAGTATCAGCAGGCTGAATATTAAACCGAAAAGCAAACTCCAGATAATCCTCGCCGTGAAGGGATGAAGCGGGAGGGAAAAATCGGGTTGCTATTTAATGGGTGTATCTTTGATTAGGGGATAGCTGGCCCAAAAGATTTGTCCGCCGCCGATCGCAGTTCGGACAAAAAAGATGATATTCTCAAGTTGGCGAGATCGCTTTTTCTCTTTGTCTTCGTTCTTCCTGCCGATTTCGATTTGTTCTAGATCGCGCTCTTTCTGCTCTTGTTCCTTTTGCTTGTATAATTCTATTTGTTGGCGATCGCGCTGACGTTCCCTCTCTTCTTCCGGTTCAATTCCACCTGTTCGATTTCCACCATCCCGCCAATTGTGGATATTGTCTGCTGGAACAAATCTTGATTAGCAATCAAGTAGTTTAAGTATTTTTCAATTTGGCTTTAATATTTGTGATCGTACAAACTCCGGAAGTTCTGCCCAAAGACCAGATGGTCGCTTTTAATTGACAAACGTTTAATTTTAGCATAACTTTCGATATAATTTTCCGCATTAATATCAACAGTAAGTAGGTAAGCGGGATTAAACCGAGCTATGTAACAATATGTAAACAGGGCTAACTTAGCCACGCTTAGGGCTCAGGATACTTTACAATCCTTAACAGAATTGTGTTTTACAGCGCCTACCTACTTATGTCTTTATAGGTAAATGACATGAACCCTAAAGAATTGCTCCTTAAAGAAGTGGATAATATCCCCGGATTTATATTAGAATAAGTCTGGGAATTTTGGCAATTTTTCAAATTTGTGTTGTGCGCTCGCGCCTTGAGAAAAAAAGATAAAGTGCGATCGACCTTTCCCTCCCAAAATGCGATCGCCCCTCTCCATCCCCAAAAAGTGATCGTCCCCATCCGCAAAAAGCGATATAGACTTGATTGTATATTTTTATTGTGTGGCTTTACAGTTAGTAATTGAAATTGATGGGCAGAGCCATTTTACGGAACAGGGGAAACAATATGATGCAGAAAGAACCGGGATTTTAGAGAGGTATGGATTGAAAGTTGTCAGGTTATAGTTAAATAAATTGGGTTGTTGTTTATGTTTTTCATCCCGGGATGTTACACAGATACAACCGATTGATACAGTTTAGTCAGGGAAAAACAGCGGGTTTTAGTAGTAGCCACCAGAGTATTAATTTAAGTAACAATTTGGGCAATTGCTGTTTGGATGTTGCTGTTTTCTTAGTCAAATTCGGTTGAGCATCAAATTAGTTATTTGTTGATAGTAGCCGCCTTGCTGACAGTTGCAATTAATTTGAATTTGTTGAATAGATTTGACGGTTATTATTTGTTAGTAGCTGGAACTGGCATTAACAATCTGCGACAAAGATCCTTTGATTTTTATGTGAACTTGTTGCAGAGGAAGGAGATGGAGGAAGCAGCGGAAACGCAATGGGTTTTGGCGGCTTACGCGCCTTTGAGTATACTTTATACTGTTTGGGTTTTGAGTTATCTAGCCTCATTGCTGGGTAATTTGGTTTGGCGCAGATTAATCACAGACGGGACGCCCGTGCCACGATTACTCCGGTAGAAGATTATCTACTTCTTCCTTCTTCTTCTTCCTTCGTGTCCTTCGCGCCTTCGCGGTTCAATAATACTAATTCTTCTGGCTCCGAGTAATCTCACGGGCGTCCCGCCCCTGCCACAAAATGCAACTTTATTATTGTAGGAGTTTATCGAAATGAACCTTTGTCAAAAGTTGCGAATTGTTAGCGGAAGTTTGAGTTTTGCAGTTGTCAGTCAATGTTTTTCTGCACAAGTGGCTAATCTTACTCAAACTTACACTGTGAATTTGGGTTCGCAGCCGTTAAATAGCAGCACGAATGTAGTTTTGCCCAAGTTGAATTCGCTTTTGGGAACGCTATTGAAGGCTGATGTTACGGTTAAGTCTACTGTTAATAATAGTGTGAGCATTAGTCCTTTAACGGGAGATTTTATGGGAACGGCGGCGACTAATGTAAGTATTGCTGTGAATATTCCGCTGCTAAAAGTTGACCCGAATTTGACTTTGAGTGTTTTGGCGAGTCCGCCGGAAACGAAGATTGCTAGTGGCGGTACGGGAAGTGTTAGCGGTTCGGCTTCGGGTAGTGTGTCGAAGAGTTATAATTCGTAGCCGTCTCTGAGTGCGTTAAGTGGCTGCGATGGTGATACTTTTATCGCAAGTTTGGTGACAACGGGTTTTACTCAAATTCAGGGGAATTCTGTTAGGGGAAGTTTTGGGGGTCTGGTGTCGGCTGATATTGCAGTTAGTGCAATTTATGAGTATGAACCTGTACCGGAACCGATGACTGTGGCTGGTACGTTTGTGGCTGCGGGAAGGGGTTTGTGGTGGAAGAGAAGGGCTTCAAAAAAGGTGTAATACTAATTAGGAGATTAACTGGTTCCTAGGCTCTGCCTGGGAACCTATATCCAGAGGCGCTGCCTCGTCAATTGGGGAGAAAAAGAGGAAAGAGGAGGCAGAGCGTCCGGGAATGCGTCCCCAGGCAGAGCCTGGGAACGAGTACACCTGCGTCCAAGACTAATTACATTAAAGCGATCGATAAACTCGATAATTAATCTCGGGAAAGATGTTATCTATCTCTTCTACCTTCTCCAACCAACCGGAATCGACTTTGCCTTCTTTCACTTCATCGTACAGCTTGTGAAAGCGCATTAAGTGCGATCGAGTGCGCCGCACTGCATAGGGCACCATCGTCCCTGTACGCATGATAAACGCCCAGTCAGATGATTGAGCTAGCAGCACTTCCCGCGCGGCTTGGTTCAAAGCGCGCCACTGCAACTCATCCGCAGGTTCCATGCTTCCCAACTCAATCATCCGTTCCGCTGCTTTGTGCAAGTGCGGGTAAATCCAAGCATTGGTATCGTTGAGCCAATATTCGTGGAAACCCCGGAAACCCCAACTCGACTGAGACGGGCGGCACACTTGCTGAGTCGGATTTCCCCGCAAATAATCGGCTAAGTGCGTCATCTCGTAGGTATTTTGGTCGTACCAACTCTTGCGGAACAGGTAATCTAAGAACCAAGGCCCTTCGTACCACCAGTGACCGAAAAGTTCGGCGTCGTAAGGTGAAACAATAATCGGCGGACGCTGCATAATGCCGTTGAGGTGTTCGACTTGGCGTTCCCGGTTGAAAGCAAAGTTGCTGGCGTGTTCGGCTGCTTTTTCCCGTGCCCAGTAAGGATCGTACAACTGTTTATCGCCTAAACCCAATCCGCGGCCGGTGATTTTGTGATATTTAATCCCGGTATTTTTCCGCTGGCCGTTGGGCATGATGTAGGGCTTGATGTAGTCGTAGTCAGCTTCCCAGCCCAAATCTTTGTAGAATTCGCGGTATTCGGCGGCGCCGGGATAGCCGACTTCGGAAGACCAAACCTGCTGCGATGATTCGTGATCCCGACCGAAGGCTGCTACTCCGCATTCGGTGAAGATTGGGGCGTAGCTGCCGTAGCGGGGACGCGGGCGGGCGTAGAGGATGCCGTGACCGTCTGTGAGAAAGTAGCGGAGGCCTGCGTCGGCTAACATCCGCTCTAAGCCCTCGTAGTAGGCGCATTCGGGCAGCCAAATGCCTTTTGGTCGGCGGCCGAAGTTTTCTTGGTAGTTGTCGCAGGCTACTTGAATTTGCGCCCAGACTGCCTCGGGGTACATTTTCATCAGCGGTAAATAGCCGTGGGTGGCCCCGCAGGTCATGATTTCGAGGTTGTTGCTGTCTTGGAATTGTTTGAAGGCTTTTACTAAATCTCGATCGTACTTTTCCCAAAAGTTCCGCACTTGAGAGAAGTGGGCGGCGTAATGTTCTGCTAAATAGCGGAGGTGACCGTTTCCGCTATGGTGTTCGATTTCGAGATCCGCTAGTTCTTCGAGTTTTGCCAAGTGGTCGTCGAAACGGTCTTGCAGCAAGGGGTCGCGCAGCATTGCCACCAAGGGCGGTGTCATGCTCATGGTAATTTTAAAGTCGATGCCGTCGCGCTTGAGCCCTTCAAAGACTTGCAGCAGGGGAATGTAGGTTTCCGCGATCGCCTCAAACAGCCATTCTTCTTCTAAAACGTAGTCGCTTTCGGGGTGGCGGACAAAAGGCAAGTGGGCGTGGAGAACGAGGGCGAGGTAGCCAATAGTCATAGGATTTGGATGCCGTAGTTATTAACTGACGCCAGTTAGGGACAGCTTTAAAATATTTTAAGATTTTATGCTGAAACGGGACGCACAAAGTGCCGTGTTTTTTTAATTGCCTTTCTCTACCAAACTAAATGTCAGCAAATTCTGATGTTCTGCTTGCTGTCGGATTAGCGCTGCTGCTGTTTGAGAGTCTACTGGCTTTGAGAAAAAGTATCCCTGGGCGTACTCGCATTTTAATCCTTTGAGTATAGATAGTTGCGAGGCTTCTTCGACTCCTTCGGCTACTACATCCATGCCTAAATTGTGCGACAAAGTAACGATCGATCGCACAATTTCTGTGGGATCGATGGCTCCTTTGGCGAGGGCGAAATCACCTCCCATCCTGCTAACAAAAGAGCGGTCTATTTTTAATGTATTAGTGGGGAAGCGGTGCAGGTAGGAAAGCGATGAATAGCCGGTGCCGAAGTCGTCAATGCACAAGTCTATGTTTCGCGCTCTGAGCTGCACCAGCATTGCTGTTACTGATTCGGAATTTTCTATGAGTACGCTTTCGGTAATTTCTAGTTTTAAACTGCTGCCGTCGAGGTGACTTTCTGCGAGAACTTGGTCGATGTATTCGATTAAATCTGGCTGAGAAAACTGTTTGGCTGAAAGGTTGACGCTGACGCTCAAGGGCGGGTTGCTTGGAAATAGCTGCTGCCACTGGCCGATTTGCTGGCAAGCTGTGCGCAGTACCCAGCGGCCCAGCGGTACGATCAAGCCGGTTTCCTCGGCCATTGTGATGAATTCGATTGGGGAAACTAAGCCGCGCTCAGGATGCTGCCAGCGCACTAGGGCCTCAAAACTGGTAATTGTGCCGTTGGCGATCGACACGATCGGCTGGTAGTGAAGGATAAACTGGGGCGCTGCGGATAAGGGAGGTAAGGCTGATGCCGGGCATGGGGGAAAGTCTTCTTCTCTGGCCGGGTCTCTAATTGATTCGATCGCCCGCCGCAGGTCGTTTTCTAGCTGCAACAGCCGCAAAGCGTGGGCGTGCATGGAACTGTTGAAAACTTCGTGTCGGGCTCGGCCGAGTTCTTTGGCGCGGTACATTGCTGTGTCGGCGTCGCGCAGCAGGTTTGTCGGTTCCAGGTATTCGCCAGAACTCAAAGCTATGCCGATGCTGGCGGTGATAAATACTTCGTGTCCGTCTAGAAGGATGGGGGAGGTGATTTTCTTTTGCAGGCGGTTGACAATGCTGGTAGCTTCATTTATGCTTTCGATGTCTTCGAGCAACAGCACGAACTCGTCTCCTCCGATGCGGGCCACGGTATCTCCGGCCCTGAGACAAGCTTTCAGACGCCGGGCGATCGCTACTAGCAGTTGATCGCCGATGGCGTGGCCGAGGGAATCGTTGACTACTTTAAATCTATCTAAATCGAGAAACAGCACGGCAAACAAGTAGTCTTTGCGCCGTTTTGCCAGCCTCAAAGCGTGTTCCAGCCGATCGGTAAATAGCGATCGGTTGGGCAATCCGGTGAGGGCGTCGTGAAAAGCGTCGTGCAGCAGTTTTTCCTCGGCGAGTTTGCGCCCAGTGATGTCGTGACAGTTAATCACGATTCCCTTGACTGCGGGATCGTACAGCAAGTTGGTGGCTACAGCTTCTACATAACACCAGCAACCGTTGCGGTGGCGGACTCGGTACTCAACTGGGGACTGGCTTCTTTTGGGATTTTCAATGGCTTTTTTGAGGGTTTGGGCGATCGTGGCGCAGTCGTCGGGGTGAACTATTTCAAAGGCGCTGCGCCCGATCGCCTGGTGGGGCGCGTATCCTAAAATTCGTTTGACGGAAGGGCTGATATAGCGGAAGATGCCCTCACCGTCGATAATGATCGTGATGTCTGTGGCGTTTTCAATCAGCGATCGAAATCGCTGTTCGCTTTTTCTGAGGGCTGATTCGGCTTCTTTGCGATCGCTGATGTCGAGAGCTACTCCGTCTACAATTATGTCGCCGTTTTCGTTCTGGGAAAATCTGGCGCTGTCTTGCACCCACTTGACCTCCCCAGATCTCAGAACGATCCGGTACTGGCGATCGCACGGCAAAAGACTTGCTCTCGATGCTGCTACGCTGCTATCAAAAAAGCTTTTGTCCTCTGGATGAATGATTTCGGTCAAGAGTTCCGGGCGCTTCATTACTTCTTCGGCCCCGATCCCAGTAACTTCGCGCACGCCGGGACTGATGTAGGGCATCGACATTGTGCCGTCCGGATGCAGCACGGTGCGGTAGACTGAGCCGGGAATGTTGGCTGCCATTGTGGCTAGCTGCTGCTGGATGCCGCAGACTGCTGCTTCGGCGCGCTTGCGTTCTGCGAGTTCGGTTTGGGCTTGTTGGTATAGTTCCGCTTGGTGGATCGCGATCGCGCACTGGTCCGCTATAGCTTTGAGTAGCGACAGTTCTTCGGCGGTCCAAGAGCGCGCCCGATCGCACTGATAGAGCGCAATTCCTCCCAAAAATGACTGCTGGTAGAGTAGCGGCGCGATCGCGACGGCGCGAAACCCTACAAAATCTGCTGATGCTTGCAGGGACGGGCACAGGGTCGATAACTCGTCAACGGCCAGGGTTTCCCCCGCCGCCAGCCAGGAGTGGTAGTGCTCGGCAAATTCGCAATTTAGCCCGACGAACCGTTCTCTGCCGGATGATGAGCTGATGTAGCGAACTCTGATGCCGCCTTTGGCATCAGGCTGCAAGATAGCGCAGGCGCTGATTTCGAGAGCTTCGTGCAGTTGATCTGCGGTGGTTTGTAGCACTTCGTCGAGTACAAGGGTGAAGCGCATGGCTTGGAGGATGCGGTTGACGATCGCTTCTCGCTGAGCTTGCCGGTGAAGTTGGGCTATCGCTTCTTGCTGCTGGCGCCGCATTTTGTATTCTTGGAGCGATCGTTCTAAGACTGTTGGCAACCTAAACAGCCGCCCTTTTAATACGTAATCCGTCATTCCGGCTTTGATGCACTCAACTGCTGCTTCTTCTCCCAAACTTCCGGTTACTAAAATAAATGGTATGTTTTGCCCTAATTCCTGCATTAATTTCAACACTTCTAAACCGTTGAGACCAGGCAGGCGGTAATCTGATAGTACAGCATCGTAATTGCAATTTTGGAGCAGTTTTCTGCACTCTGCTGAAGTTTCTGCCGTGTCCCAATTAAAATTTACTCCCCCCGCTTCTAACGCGAGCACTATTAATTCCATATCTTCTGCCATGTCTTCGACAATCAACAATTTTAATGTTGATTCCGCTACCACTTTTAGTAGATAGTTTGTCTGAGTTATATCTAACATAAGGTATTGGGGAGGTTCTTAATTAGGGGTTCTTGTTGTTGCTATAGCCTTTCTCAGTAACATGAGGTACCCGACGGGCATAGGGCATACCTCACTTTCTTGAGAACCGCTATAAATGTAATTTTTTAGATTTATACCAATTTAATGTGAAGTTGCACATATCTCGATCCCCCTAAATCCCCCTTAGGTCGGGGGACTTTGATCGGAATCTTGTCCCCCCTTATTAAGGGGGGCTAGGGGGGATCGGATTCTATGCAGCTTCATAAAAAATTGGTATTAGTTAGGTTAATTTTATCTCGGTATTTTTAGTTATTCTTAGCCAAATCAATTATATACTCTACTCTCAAGACCTTGATTTAGCACCCGCAGTTGAAGGCTGACCGAACCCATTGGGGAGCATCCCAATTCTGTAAAAAGCGTTTTTTAGGAGTCGAGCATCTTGCACCGCAAAGCCTATATCTTTCGCTTCGATCTCTCACAGCGAACACTCCTGTCAAACCAAAAGTTGGATGCTCTCACCGATTGTGACTTATTTAAGTGTCTAAAAGTTTCAAATTCTGAATTTAAAACTCTTATACACTTAACTTACGAATCTATAGCGATCCTAAATCATTTGTGAATTTCTTACTCCCTCCCCTTACTAAGGGGATGGCTGGGGTGGGGTAAAAAATTTACGACTCCTGCAAGGATTGCTATATATTACCATTTGAGATTGTTTGCCCTACTTTAAAGTAAAACGTGGCTCCTTGACTAGGTTGGCTTTGGGCCCAAACCGTGCCGCCGTGGCGGTGAATAATCCGCTGGACGATCGCCAAACCGATGCCCGTACCTTCAAATTCTCTCTGGGAGTGCAGCCTCTGAAAGGCTCCAAATAGCCGATCGGCATATTCCATCTGAAAACCCACACCGTTATCCTTGACAAAAATCGTTCCATCCGGTAGAGCATCAATAACTATTGTAGCCGGAGTTCGTCCGCGGCTGAACTTGACGGCGTTGCTAATCAAGTTGCTGAACACCTGTTGCAGCAAGGTTGGATCTCCCGTTACCGTCGGCAAATTTCCGACGGCAAATTCAACACTGTGCGGAGTTTGGGGCGGATCTGCGACAGTTGGGGGTTTAGTCAATTTAATCGCAGTGTGTACCAAACGGGTCAGATCGATCGGAATGTGCATCAACTCGGTGCGAGTCACCCGCGACAGGGCCAGCAAACCGTCAATCAACAGGCTCATTTTTTGGCTGCTGTCTTCAATTACTTCCAGATAGTGAACTATTTTGCGATCGCTCAAAGCCTCAGTTGCTTCGACGCGCTGCTTCAAGGCATTGACAAAACCTGAAATGTGTCGCAAAGGCGCGCGCAAGTCGTGGGAAACTGAGTAAGAAAAAGATTCTAATTCTTGATTGGCAGCTTCTAATTGCTCTGTGCGTTCTGACAAAGCTTGTTTTGTCTCTACCAACTCAGTAATATCGCGAGCAGTGCCAATTAAAGCATAAACCTCGCCGTCGAGATTTCTCAGCGGAATTTTAAACGTGTCGAAGTAAGCTTTGCCGCCCGATGATCTCACAAACTTTTCTTGGAAGTGCAGATTTTTGCCCGATTCAAATACCTGCAAATTTTCCCGGCAAAATCGTTCTGCGAGTTCGCTGGGATAGCACTCAAAAATGGTTTTGCCCTGCATCTGCACCCTGCTGTCGAAGCCGGAAAATTCGGCAAGGGGATGGTTGACAAAAGAAAAGCGCATATTGTCCCGTTCTACAACATAAATGTAGTCAGGCAAAGCATCAAAAAAAGTCTCTAACTCTGCGGTACGCTGGGCGACTTGAGCTTCTAAAGTTTCGTTGAGTTCTTTGAGTTCAGCTTCTACTCGTTTGCGTTCGGTGATATCTTGACCAATGCTGATACACCTGCCGTCGGAAAGGCGAACATATGCCCAAGAAGTGTCGATAATTCGCCCGTCTCTAACTTTTGTTTGGAAGTCGCTCCAGTTCTGATTTGCTGCTTGGATTTCATCCAAAACGTATTGACGGTATTCTGGCTGCGGATAAAATTCGGCCAAGATATCGTGGTCTTTGATTTCTGCAAAACTCCAGCCGAGCACTTGTTCCCAGTGGCGGTTTACCCAGTTTACTTCACCGCTGCTGCCCAAGAATGCGAGCATGACCGGCACGTTGTCGAAAATAGTTTGCAGCAGTTCTTTTTGCTGTTTTAATGATTCTTCGGCTTGTTTGCGATCGCTGATGTCGAGTACGGAACCGATAACTTGCCTCATTTGCCCGTCTGGGGTTCTTTTGAATATTGTAGACCGATCGTGCACCCAGCGCCATTCCCCATTTTTGTGTTTGATTCTGTAGTCTCTGTCATCCGTTTCATAGGGATTGCTGCTATGTTTTAGCCGCTCCATACCTGTAATTAGCTTTAACCTATCCTCGGGATGAACTAAGTTAGCGACAGCATCTATACTCAAATCTTGCCATTCTTTTGCAGTGTAGCCGAGTATCGCTGTCACAGATTCATTTGCATAAATATTTTTGTTTTCTACTACATCGTAAATGTAGAGAAAGTTGGGGATAGTTGTCAGGATGCTCTCTAAAAGTTGTTGATGTTTTTGCAGTTCCGATTCTGCCTGTTTGCGCTTGCTTAAGTCCAGCACAAAACTAACACCTAACTGCTGCGTTCCTTCTAAAAATGTGCTGCCAAGCAGCACCGGAACGCGGCTACCATCGGAGCGCAGAAATTCTTTTTCAAAGGGAACAACCGTATTTCTCGCCCTCAGTTCGGCCACTTTTTCCCTGTCTAAACTCACGTATTCTGGCGGTGTCATTTCTTGCCAGTTAATTCTTCCTGAAAGCAGATCGTCCCGCGTATAGTTGACCGTGTTTAAAAAAGCGGCATTTGCATCTGTAATGCTGCCGTTAAGATCCCAAAAAATTAGACCTATCATGTTAGAATCAACTATAGCCCTAAATTGGGATTCGCTTTCTCGCAACTGGGATTCGACTTGTTTTAGTTCTGTGAAGTCGCGGGCGATGGATAAAACCGTTTCTACTGAATTGTCTTGAGCAAATTCGGGAATGACTCGACAGTGGTAATGTTTTATGCCCTGGGGAGTGGGAAACTCAAATTCTATGGTTTCTTGTTGGCCCGTGCCAAAAACTTTTAGAAAAGTCTCGTCCCACAGGTCGCACAAGTCTGGCGGCATTCCTGATTGTCTGTTGCTATTGCCAATTAATTCTACGGGGCGTTTTCCGGTCGCTGATTCTACTGCTTGGTTGATGTAAAGGAGGCGCCGTTCTCGATCGAACCGGGCGATGATATCAGTCGCATTTTCGGCTAGGGTGCTGAAAGCTTGCTCGCGCCGGTGCAGTTCTTCTCGAGTGCGGTGGCGATCGGTTACGTCTCTGGCAAAAGAGAGAATTGAAACTACTGTTCCCGATTCATCGATTACTGCAGAATTGTACCATTCGCAGTAAATTACCGAGCCATCTTTGGTATAGTTGCGGTTGCGGCAAATGTTGCGGGGTTCGCTGCGGTGTAACAGTTGATTTGTAACGGCGCACACTTGCTCGAAGTCTTCTTGATGAACTATTGACCATTCGTGCCAGTATTTACCGATTACTTCTGCTGCACTCCAGCCAAATATTTGTTCGGCCATTGGCGACCACCGCACAACCCGAAATTCCCTGTCCCACTCTATAACTGCCATTGGCGAGTTTTCTAGATGAAATTCCAGCCGCGAGTTGGCTTGTTTTATTTGACTTTGAAGTTGCTGACGGAGTTGCTTCGCCCCCGCCAAGCGGTCGCTGATTTCCTGTGTGTTTGCGGAGCCGGCTTTGGCAATATGAGCAATGGTTTCTGCTGTTTGTTTTTCGAGTTCGTTCCAAGCGAGTTCGAGGGCTGATTCCGCCTGCTCTAGCTCAGTGATGCTGTTCTGAAACAGTGTGGCACTTTCAACTGGAATTTCAGGCATATTTTTGACACTTAGGCAAGTGTTACTTTTACAATTCAAAATTAAAGCTTAAAAATTAAAAATATGTAATTTTATGTAAAATTATACATTTTTAATTTTTAATTTGTGCGCGGAGCCGATCGGTGTCGGCGGGCGGTGCTATTAAAGACTGCCAGTAAAAGGGTTTCGCGTGCAGATAGATCGCCAATTGTGGTCGATCGATCTAAAACTCTCCGGGGCAAGGGTGTGGGCGGGAGCGGCCACTAAATATATTTTTGCACAGGGTTGTTGTTTGAGGACGATCCAAAGGATATCGCCGTGGCTCGGGGCGGGGATCGATCGCGAATCTCTAGCAGAGCGTTGCTTGTGCCGATCGCCATGGGTCTCAACTTTCCACGCGCTTTCCCACAGTCTAGCCGAGGTTTCAACCCCTGCCGGACTGCGGGTTTGACTGGCTTGTTGACACCAATGAAACCGCCCCTACCTACAAATAATCTCCAATCGGTTTGGTCAATAAAAAGCTAAAATAAAATCTAAAGTTATTCAGTCTTTTAGGTCGCTTATGACTGCTGCTGCACCCTCTTCGATAAAAAACCAAACTCAGTACGAAGCTATTATCGGTCTCGAAACTCATTGTCAATTGAGTACGAATACTAAAATTTTCTCCAGTTCTTCTACAGAATTTGGCAATGCCCCAAATACTAACATTGACCCAATTTGTATGGGAATGCCTGGAGTGTTGCCAGTATTAAATCAAAAAGTCCTGGAGTATGCCGTGAAAGCAGGGCTGGCTCTCAACTGCTCCATCGCACCTTACAGTAAGTTTGACCGCAAGCAATATTTCTATCCGGATTTGCCGAAAAATTATCAAATTTCTCAGTTCGATTTGCCGATCGCGAATAACGGTTGGCTAGAAATTGAACTGGTAGACGAGACGGGAAATTCTACTAGAAAAAAAATCGGAATCACTCGCTTGCACATGGAGGAAGATGCCGGAAAATTGGTACACGGCGGCAGCGATCGGCTGAGCGGTTCTACTTATTCAATGGTGGATTACAACCGCGCCGGTGTGCCTCTAATCGAAATTGTTTCGGAACCGGATTTGCGCTCGGGCGCCGAAGCTGCCGAATACGGTCAAGAATTGCGCCGAATCGTGCGCTACATCGGTGTTGGCGACGGGAATATGCAGGAAGGTTCGCTCCGGTGCGACGTGAATATTTCGGTGCGCCCCGTAGGCAGAAAAGAGTTCGGCACGAAGGTGGAAATTAAAAATATGAACTCTTTTAATGCGATCGAACGGGCGATCGATTACGAGATCGAGCGACAAATTCAAGCTGTGGAGAATGGCGAAACCATCGTCCAAGAAACGCGGCTTTGGGATGAAAACAGGCAGTGTACTTTCAGTATGCGGATTAAGGAAGGTGCGAGCGATTATCGGTATTTCCCGGAACCGGATTTGCCTCCGATCGAAGTTTCGGCCGAGCAATTGCAGGATTGGAAAGCTCAACTGCCGGAATTGCCGGCCCAAAAGCGCCATCGCTACGAAACCGAGCTCGCTCTTTCTCCCTACGACGCGCGGGTGCTGACTGACGACAAAGCGGTGGCGGAGTATTTTGAAAAATCGATCGCTGCCGGTGCTGGGGCTAAACAAGCTGCCAATTGGGTGATGGGCGATATTACTGCTTATCTGAAAAATGAAAAGCTGGCGATCACAGAAATTCCTTTCCAACCGCAGGATTTAGCCGAACTGCTGGCCCTAATTGAGGCCGGCACCATCAGCGGCAAAATCGCTAAGGATATTTTGCCCGAGTTGCTCGCCAACGGTGGTTCTCCTCAGAAGTTCGTAGAGAGCAAGGGTTTGATTCAAATTTCGGATACTGGGGCGATCGATCGGGCGATAGATGCAGTTTTGGCCGCCAATCCCAAGGAGCTCGAACAATACCGAGCCGGCAAAACTAAGCTGGTGGGCTTTTTTGTCGGCAAAGTGATGAAGGAGACGGGCGGCCGGGCCGATCCCAAATTGACCAATGAGCTGCTGGTGGCGAAACTTAACGGCCCAGGCTAAGCAATCGTTAAGGGGGTATTGTAGCGGATAGTGCGGCGGGCGATCGGTTTTCCCCGATCCCGCCCCCCTCTAGCTTTTCGCGCTGTATGATTACTTTATAATTAATATACATTTCTTTACCAGATCTTCACGTTTGAGGGTGTCACCCCTCATCCCGGTCGTGTTATATTGTGTTATGTAGATGCACCCTGATGGCAGAGAGAGTTACTTACGTAGCTCTCTCTTTTTTTTGTCTTTTTTTTTGTCGGGCACCGGCGTCAAAATAAGGATGCGCCAGAGGGAGAGGGACAGGTCCCCAACAGGTGTGACACTCTTAGGTATAAAGACGCGATCGATTCTTGATTCGTTGAGGCGATTTGCTGATACAGCATTTCTCTGATCTTCAGTAGAGGGAAATCTCTCCACAAGCGTTACCTAAATTTAATCGAGAGGTTTCGGGCTGTCCGACCTTACCCAATCCCCTCAGGAGAGGATATTTCTAGCGGCCTGACGATCGCGATCGAGTACACAGCCACAATTACAGACGTGATATCAAATCCGTTAGCATCGGAATAGTAAATTCGAGTTCACTGTTCACGGCGTCAACAGTCAACCGTCAACAGTCAACAGTCAACATCATTCCGGTGTAACCGGAAATGATATGAGTACCTGTACTTAAACTTTTTTTGACAATCGTTCCGCAGTTACAGCATTACTGGCTTGTTCCATTCGGCGTGATGGCAATAGTTTTTCTTTCAAACACTTTGCCAAAATATTTCAACCACACTCAGCATTGATACCGAGAACCTTCGTTAATTGACTTAGCTAGACAAGGATTTTTCACCATATTTTTGCTATTCAAATCGACAAGATCGAGTCGTTAGACCTAGCGGCGCACCCTGCAAGCTTAGGATCGCGGATTAAATAACTTACAATTTTAATTATTATTGTGGGATGGGCGTCCCGCCCGTCCAAAAAGGACGGGCGAGACGCCCATCCCACTTTCCTTGTGGAAGTTATTTAATTCTCATTCCTTAGTTGCATGGTGCAATACGATTGCTTACTTATTTTGAGAAGGTAACTTACACAGATATCAGCCAAAAATAGCCGCTTTAATAATGGCTTATATTAAAGTCTCAGTTCCTCAAAATCAAGCCTTTGTAGTTGGGTGGAAGAGTGAGGTATTCCGCAATCAAGTATGTCAAGGGGAGGGAAATAATTTACAGCAGATTCCGCATTGATAAAGTACAGCCGTCAAGCGAGCGATCGCTGTAGGGAAACGGCACTGCCGTGTCCTCTATCTTTGCTATAGCAATCCTCGCATCATTTGTGAATTTCTTACTCCCTCCCCTTTCCAAGGGGAGGGCTGGGGTGGGGTAAAAAAATTACGACTCCTGCAAGGTTTGCTATATGTACCTCACTTACCTAAAAAATGCTGTAATATTCAGAGTACCTACCTATTTCGGATTTAAATTTGGCAAGTATGTAGAGTCAAAAAATGTAGGTTTACCGCGCAATATTAACCGATTACCAGTATTAGCTACCACTTACCAATGCCCAATTGTTTGTGAAAATTGGATTTTTTAGCGAAACCAAAAACAACTAATAAAATGAGGCAAAAAGTATGTTCTGATGCTTGCTGGTTGGGCGGATTTTCAGTGTTTCAAGTTGTTAAAGTCTATTTTTTATAATCGTGGGATGGAATTGATTGCAGTAAATCAGGGTTATAATAGTATTATTTGCTTGGTTAAATACTTACTATTATATTTCTAACGGGGATTTCCTAGCAAACCCTGAGCGTAGTCTCCGGGAAGCCCAAGCATTAGGAAAGAATGCTTAAGAAACTTAAACAGCCTAGTTTTTCGGGGTGGGTCGGGATTGTTTGAAGCTGAGGCACTGCCAACCAAATATTTTTATATAGGAATAAAAAAATGAGCGTCAATGGATCAGAGGAAATTCCTCAAGAGCTTTTTGCGGGCGGTGGCGAGATGGGGGCGCTGATCCGATCGCACGATTGGTCCCTTTCGGCCCTGGGTGCTGTCGAGAAATGGTCCGAGAGCTTAAAAACCGCAATCGGGCTCGTGTTGGGTTCCCCCTACCCCATGTTCATCTGGTGGGGACACCAGATGATTAACCTCTACAACGACGCTTACATCCCGATGCTGGGCCAGCGTCATCCCGAGGCCCTGGGTGAATCTGCGTTTAAGGTTTGGGCAGAGGTTTGGGAGGTGGTTGGGCCTCAAGCTGAAGCCGTCTTAAAAGAAGGCAAATCGTCATGGAATAAAAAAGCCTTGCTGATCGTAGAGCGCAACGGGTATCCAGAGGAGACGTACTTTACCTTCTCCTACAGTCCTGTTCCCACCTCAGATGGCACACCAGGTGGTGTGTTTGGCGCTGTCACCGAAGAAACTGAGCGGGTGTTGAACGATCGCCGCTTGAGGACGCTGCGTGAATTAGGCGCAGAAACAGTCACCACATTGACGGTAGAAGCCGCCTGCGGTGTGGCTGCCACTGCATTGACCTCTAACGCCTATGACATCCCGTTTGCACTCCTGTATCTCCTCGATCGCGATCGCACTCAAGCACGACTTTCCGGCACAACCAGGTTAGCCGCCGGAACCATCGCCAGCCCAGAGGTGATCGATCTGACATCCGCTGAAACGTCCCAGGGGTGGCAACTGAGGCAAGTCATGGAGACGGGTGAAAGCAAAATAGTTGAGGATTTAGAAGCGCGATTTGGACTTTTACCCGGCGGCGCCTGGTCCCAATCTCCCCATCAAGCGGTCATTCTACCACTGGCCCGATCGGGAGAAACCTTCGGGTTCTTGATTGCCGGAGTGAGTCCGCTCAGAATCTTTGATGATGATTACAAAGGCTTTTTTGACTTGATCCTAGGACAGGTGACAACAGATACATTTAACCCGGTAAATTCAGGACTAAGCCAGAATTTGCCGTGTATGGCAAGATAGAGAAAGCTGCAAGCTTTTCTATCAGGGAGGTATCTCTCAAAGCTTTCAATAAAATATTGCAAGCGCCATTGAAATCTCTGTCCAGAGTGTGTCCGCATTCTGGACATTTAAAGATTTTAGACCCGTTTAATTTAGTGTGGATATGTCCACACTTTGAGCAAGTTTTCGATGTGTACTCTTCTGTTACGTCTACTACAAAGCCCCCGTGTTTAGCGGCTTGATGCTTCAACATTTGTTTAAAACGATAATGACTCAAAGTTACCATCGCTCTAGCTGTTTTAGTTGCCAGTCTGCGCTTGCCTTTCTTTACCATTTGTTGCGTTTCAAAGGTCGGCAAGAAAATTAATTTATATTTGACTGTCAAATGTTTAGCAGCTTTTTTGTGCAATTCATTGACTAAGTTTTTAATTTTAATCCGAATTTTTGCTGCTGACTTTCTCAACCAATACCTCAACCGCTTGAGTTGCCTTCCTTTGCTCAACCCTATACGCGACATTAATTTGTCTAGATGTCTTGCCAGTCGATAGATACGACCGATATCATTCTTTCCTATTTCGATAAAGTCACTGCCGTCAAAGCCAGTAATAAAAGTTCTAACACCGGGGTCTAAAGCAATAGCTGAATCGATTTTAATCGGTTCTATTTTTTGGGCATCAACAGCATAGCAAATAAACCATTGCCCGTCGATCAAGCTTAGTGTTGGTTCGTGTTGCATTTCTTCAATAATAGGCTCCGATGCTTTAAAGCTTAACCCCTTAGTAGACAGCGGATAAAAAGTCCCGGATTTCCAATTAGACTTTTGGAACCTGATAGTCTGAGATGCGTCGAAACGGCTTCTAAACTTTGCCATTCCTTTTGACTTCTTAGCTGCTTTGTGTGCTTCAAAAGCTTGAAATACTGCCATTTGTCGCGGGTTGTAAGGTTGCTCTGATACCCAACCAGGAGCCAATTTCATTACTTTTTTTCTTAAGTCGTACTTGCCAATTCTTTCGTTTTTAACAATAGCAATTGCTTGGTTGTAACACCATCTACTTGCTGCAATCCAAGTCCTCCATTTCGCTGCTAGCCCGATTTCCGGGTAAACTCGGATCTTCTTTGATAGCAGATTTGTATTTTCGGAGTCCGTAGAGTCGGCAACTGAAGACGTGGATGATGGCAAGGATATCTTCAACCATTTCTCGCTCTGGAGACAATTCACTTCTACTGAGAACCATGAGTTCGCAATCGTTTTGCTCGCAGATCCATTTAATGAGGTCGCCACCAAACCTTGCGAGTCTGTCTTGGTGTCCGACCACAACTGTTGAGATAGATCCTGACATGATTTGTCCCAAAAGGGCAAGCAGTGATTTTCTTTTGAAGTTGAGTCCGCCTCCGATATCTTTGAAGACTTTAGCTTGCGGGTAGAGACTTTGGAGGTAGCCAACTTGTCTTTCGAGGTCTTCTCGCTGCTTGTAGCTGCTGACTCTGGCATAGATAGCTGTGACTCGGTTGTGTTTTGTTCCGAGAACGCTGTCAATGTCGTAGCGTCGCTGGTTGGAGGGAGTTCTGATTGCTGATATTTTGTCGGCAAGCTCCCAGTTTCTAAGCGTTTTTTCTGAGACTTGCAGGATTTTGCACGCTTCTCGCGGTGTGACATATTTGGTCATCGGTGGCGGTAGAATGTTCTTAATCTATGTTACCAACATCTACCAGCATTTACCGGAACATTCCGGAAAATTATTTATTTCACATTAACAGTATGAGCGAACAAGCTAGCGAGCTAATCAAGCAGGGGATTTCGCAATATCAGGCGCGCCAATTTGAGGCGGCGCTGGAGTCTTGGCAGGAAGCGCTGGGGTTATATCGCTCAATGGACGATAAGCGGCGATCGGGTGCGGCGCTGGGCAATATGGGCGTAGCTTACGAAGCCCTGGGAAATTATCCGTCAGCGATCGACTGCTACCAGCAGCATTTGGTGTTAGCGCGGGAAATTGGCGATCGCCGGGGCGAGGCGAATGCTTTGGGAAATCTGGGCAATGCTTGCTGTACTCTGGAGGATTTTTCTAGTGCTATTGATTACCAGCAGCAGCGTTTGGCGATCGCGCGCGAAAGTGGCGACGCGCGCCAAACCCTGGAAACTTTGGGCTATTTGGCGCTAGCTTACGATGCTAATGGAGATTTGCCGAGTGCGATCGAATGTTATCACGAGCAGTTGTCGATCGCGCGCACTAACAAGGACGATCGCGTTGAGCGCAATGCTCTCAAGAATTTGAAGCTCGGTTACAAGTATTTAGCAGATTACGAGAAGGCTAACCAGTATCGGCAGCAGCAATTGGCGATCGTCCGGGAACTGTTTTTAACCGATAAAATTAATAATTTTCTACAACTTGCACAAACAGTTGGTTTGGATCCGGTTGAGGATTTTGCCGGGGCTAATTTAAGCGGTTGTGACTTGCACTACGCTGATTTTAACGGTGCGGATTTGCGCGAGACAAATCTCCGGGGCGCAGATTTGACCTTGGCGGATCTCAGCGGTGCTTTGCTGAGCGCTGCTATTTTAATTGATGCTAATTTGTGCAATGCTAATTTGCGGGATGCTGAACTCAGCAGCGCTAATTTAAGCGGTGCTGATTTGCGAACCAAGCTGCCCCGGGCAAATTTGAGCCGTGCAAATTTAACCGGCGCAAATTTGAGCAGTGCTTATTTACCGGATGCGATTTTAGTAGATGCAAATTTGACTGACGCTAATTTAACAAATGCTGATTTGAGCGGTGTTGATTTGAGCGGTGCGAATTTAAACGGTGCTGATTTGAGCCGCGCTGATTTAAAAAATGCGGTGGTGGACAATGCGAAGTTTTTTGGTTGTCTGGGAATTTCAGAAGCGGTAAAAATTGAGTTAAGGACACGGGGCGGGATTTTTGAGTAGAATTGGAAATGTTGGTAATTGTAGAGGGTAATAAAAGCTATGACTGCCGTAACTGCAAAACGCTTTTCGATCGCCGAATATCACCGTTTGGGAGAACTGGGATTTTTTGAGCCAGATGACCGAATTGAATTGATTCGCGGAGAAATTATTATCATGGCTGCTAAAGGTAGGTTTCACTCGGATTGCAATACTCTCTTAGTTGAGGAGTTAATCATTTTACTGGCAAGACGCGCTCGCCTGCGTGTACAGGAACCGATTATTTTGTCTGATGAGAGCGAACCCGAACCCGATCTAGTTATTGCCCGCCGTTATGACAATTATTTATCTCCTCACCCTCTAGCCGCTGATATTTTGTTGGTAATTGAGGTTTCTGATTCTACTTTGAAATACGACAGGAGAACCAAGTTATCTCTCTATGCTGAATCGGGAATTTCTGATTATTGGATATTTAATTTGGTAGATATTCAACTGGAAATGCACAGCGAACCTTATCAAAAACAAAGAGGTGGTTTCGATTATCGAGTCAAACGAGTGGTTTTGCCGAATGAGGTTGTGGTAATTCCAGGTTTCCCAGATTTGTCTCTCGATTTATCTGCGGTATTTCCGGCGCAGATGGGTGAGTGAAGGTGAGGAGTGCGTAGGCCGGGGCCGGGGCGTAGCCATCGCCCGGATTGATGATATAATGCAAAAGTGCGATTGAACTCTTCACCAAAGTAGCCCTATGACTGCTCAAACTCTCGCTCGGCCAGAACAAAGCGTCCAGCTATCGGGTATCAGTTGGCAAACCTACGAAACTTTGCTTGCCGAAATCGGCGATCGGCAAATTCGACTGACATATAATCGCGGCAATCTTGAAATTATGGTACCCTCCCCAGAACACGAACGCTTCAAAACAATAATGGGTCGATTTGTTGAAACCTTAGCGGAAGAATTAGATGTGAAAATTGAACCCCTTGGTTCCACAACTTTCAAGCGTCCTGAACTTAGCGGTAAAGAACCGGATGAATGTTTTTACATCCAAAATCTTAGTGCAGTTAAAGGCAAAAAAAGAATCGACCTGAATCAAGATCCGCCGCCGGATTTAGTGGTGGAAATTGATATTACCAGCCGTTCGGCAAATAGCTTGCAGGTTTATGCGGATCTGGGAGTGCCGGAAGTTTGGATTTATAATGGCTCACGACTCAGAATCAAAAGATTAGAAAATGGAGAATACGTGGAGGGCGAGATCAGTTTAGCATTTCCCAGCTTACCGATATTAGAGATTGTCAGATTTTTGGAACAAGCAGAAACAATGGACTATTTGGAATTAGTGAAAGCATTTCGCAATTGGGTAAAAAGCCAAATTCAGCAAAACCAATGAAGGGCGGAGAAAATTAAACAAAAATTCCAGTTTTAAGGTATGAAAAAATGCTGTAGTGTGATAGATTAAAAATTAAACCCTCCTCAACAACTCCATCACAGTCTGGCAAAGCCAGCACTTCTACCGATATGCGATCGCTAGATTCTCACAACAAATACCCTGATTGCTTGTGGATGCAATTAGAAGCAATTCCAGTTCCATCGGTTGCAGCCCAAACCCAGCAGCTCGACATTCACTTGAGCCTGAATTTTAACGAGCATTGGGAACCCCTGCTAGGTGGTCGCGTTAAATTTGGTCTGCAAGGCGGGACGCTCAAGCTCTATCTAGAAAACTGCGAAATTCCCGTAGCATCACGTCAGTTAGTCGGTTCTTTCAAGCTTTTGCCAATAGAAGAAACCCTGCCGATTAAAAGTAGTGCAGAAATTTTAGTGAGCGAAAGTCAGCGGGGAGTTCAGGGCGGCGAGGAGGCGGAAAAAATCAAGGAAATAGAGAGCATATTGTGTCACGTTTCCACAATAAGCGATGATACAACGCCAGCTTGGATTTTTGCAGTAGAACAGGGGAAATCAGTATTAAAAGGTTTGCTAAAAAGTGCTAAGCTGGGAGAATTGGCTGCAAAAAAGTTTCGGATAGCAGCGGCTTTTCAAGTTGCTAAAGAAGATATTTATCTCACAGATGCTGAGGGTTTATGGCCGCACGATATCACGCCAAATCAACATTCAGTTTTAGAAAGAATCCTGACTATATACCTGCAAGCAAATAAACTCCAACCTGCTCTCAGTTGGGCCCTGTTGTCCTACAATTTGCCTCCGGTTGAACAGCGCGAAGTGGAAATTGTCCCGGAAGCTGAATCGGAATTGCAGAAAATGGTCGATCGCATTATCGGGGCCCAAACCGACAACTTTGTAGAGTTGGCAAAAATCGCCAATCTCAACCCAGCACTAGATTTCGCGGGTAGCAGCTTGCGCGGAACGACTTTAAGTGGAGTGGATTTTAGCAGCGCAAATCTCGATCGGGCAAATTTCCGGGGTGCAAACTTAAGCGATGCCGATTTCAGCGACGCCAACCTGCACAATGCCAAATTCGGCGGTGCAGATTTGAGTGGCGCTTTCTTAGGAAATGCTGATTTAAGTGGCGCAGATTTGCACAAAGCAAGTCTAGCTTTAGCTAACCTCAGCGGTGCCAATTTGAGCGGCGCAAATCTGCTGGAAGTGAACTTAACAAATACTAATTTCAGCGGTGCGAATGTCGAGTCAGCCAGATTCGGGAATAATTCAGGAATCGATGAGGAGATGCAGGTGAATCTACAGCAGCGAGGCGCGATTTTTGAAGAGGTTTAGTCGGTAAGTGCGAGATCGCTTTTATTCATCCGCCTCCATTGCGGCACGGGCCTCACGCCTGTGCGATGGAATTTTACCTTTAAACTATCGCCTCTGAAAAAAGTTGCTTCTTAATCCTTAACTCTCTAACTAAATTTAGAGAGGGCGATGAACCGTAGCTGTTAAGACTGTAAACAGGCATTTCTTGCCAACACTGACGGCAAAACCAGTATACTTGAGCTTGGCGAACGTGACGCAGCATTTGATTTGTGCAGCAAGGACAGCTTGTCATAAAAACCTCTTTTTTATCGAAAGTGTATTTGTCTCTTGTTGCCAAGTCCTGTAAGCTGGCTTGAAGCAGCAACTCTATGAATGTAGAGGTAAGAAGTAAAGATTTGGTAAAGAATACAAATTTGTTAAGGAAGTGATACAAATCGAAATATTTCGTAAAAATAGCAATAACTGAGAGAAATTGTATCCCACAATACCCAGGTTCCCAGAGAGGATACTCAGTTTCAATCCCAACCCAACAACTTCGCAATCTCCGCGGCAAGCATAGTTGGTTCGAGAGGATTGACGATCGCTGCTGCAAGTTGAGATTTGTGGAACCAACTCTGTGATAAATCTGACCATTTGGCTTTGAGAGTTAGCAGCCGAACCGGAATCCCTTGGGTTTCTGGTTGGGTTTTTAGTTGTTTGAGAAATAGCAATCCATCTATTTCGCCGATAGAAACCTCTAAAATAATCGCATCTGGCTGATAGAGACTTGCCTGTCTTCAGTTGACAGTTGACAGTTGACAGTTGACAGTTGACAGTTGACAGTTGACAGTTGACAGTTGACAGTTGACAGTTGATATAGCAATCCTAAATCAGTTTCAATAACTGGTTTCCAGGCTCTTAGCCTGGGAATCAATGTCCCGTGGCTCTGCCTCGCGAAAATAGAGGCAGAGCCGCCGGGTATGCGTTACCAGGCTCTGCCAGGTAACGAGTAGAATCATTTAGGATTGCTATAGTTGACAGTTGACAGTTGACAGTTGACAGTTGATAGCGTGCTCTACCTGGAAGGAAGAGGATTGGAGTAATGAATAGTCTTCTTTTAATTTCTCCCGATCGGGCTTGGGGCTTTAAACCAATTCTTTCTGGTAAAGTCTTAAGAATCCTGCGTCTGCCATACCGGGGAGTGTCAATCGATTTTAGATTTTAGATTTTAGATTTTAGATTGAAGCAT
>NZ_JANMZH010000710.1:0-16151 GCF_031383065.1 Microcoleus sp. OTE_8_concoct_300
CCCCCCCAACCCCCCCTTACCAAGGGGGGGCTAAGAGTGTGGCAAATTCCCCACAGCAAGCAGAGACTAAAACCCCCTCTAACTCCCCCCCTTACCAAGGGGGGGCTGGGGGGGGTGTGAATTCCCCAGAGCAAGCAGAGACTAAAACCACCTCCAACTCCCCCCCTTACCAAGGGGGGGCTGGGGGGGGTTTGAATTCCCTAAAATTACCCGAAAACCCAGTCCAACGCCTAGGAATTCTGCACAGCTTCCCCGACTGGCTAGTAGAATTGTGGCTCGAACAAATAGGCGAAACGGAAACAGAACAACTATGTGAATGGTTCAACCAATCCCCCACAATTGACCTGAGAATCAATCCCTTAAAAAGCTCGATCGCCCAAATTGAAACCGCCTTCAAAACCCAAAACATCAGCGTTAGCAGAATCCCACACTTGCCACAAGCATTAAGACTAAATGGCACCATCGGCGCAATTCAAAACCTCCCCGGATACAGCGAAGGTTGGTGGACAATCCAAGACAGCAGCGCTCAATTAGTCACCCATTTACTAGGGCCCCAGCCAGGGGAAACTATCATCGACGCCTGCGCCGCGCCGGGGGGAAAAACCACCCACAGCGCCGAATTAATGCAGGATGAAGGCACAATTTATGCCTGCGACAAAACCGCCAGCAGACTCAAAAAACTTAAAGAAAATGCAGACAGACTCCAGATGAAATCCATTAAAATTCATACCGGAGACAGCCGCCATTTCCCAGAGTTTGTTAACCTCGCAGACAGAGTTTTACTAGACGCACCTTGTTCCGGCCTCGGAACCCTCCACCGCCGCGCCGACGCCCGCTGGCGCCACACGCCGGAAAACATTCAACAACAATCTCAACTGCAATCGGAACTGCTAGCAAATGCAGCGACATTTGTCAAGCCAGGCGGCCTATTAGTTTATGCAACTTGCACAATTCATCCCTTAGAAAATGAAACAGTTATTCGATCGTTCTTAGACAGCAATCCTCACTGGCAAATAGAACCGCCAACAATTGATTTACCCGTACAACCCTCACCGGAAGGATGGGTAAAAGTTTGGCCGCACCGAAATCAAATGGACGGCTTTTTTATGGTGAGGCTAAAGCAAGATTAGATTTGTAGATTGTGATTTACCGCCCGGAGTGGGGAGGGGTTTATGAGATTATTGGTTTTAGGCGATTATTGTTGGTGAAACCCGCGCCGGAGGGTGGCAATTGTTGGTAAAACCCGCTTAATATCCAGGTTCTTGATAAGCAGGCTCTTGATAAGCAGGCTCTTGCGGTGGGTAATACTTCGGTTCAGGATGGGGATTGTAAGGGACGATCGCCCCATCCTCATTCACAATCATCCCCCGAATAATCCTATTAGGCTGCACCGGTTTAGCCTTAATACTGCCTTTGCGGCCTTCCAACTCCGGCAACTTCGGAAACTTCTCAACCGGCATTCCCTTAACAGCTTGACTCATAAAATCGCGCCAATTATACGCCGCCGTACCGCTAGTTCCCCACGTGGGATAATTGTCATCATTCCCCAGCCAAACCCCAGTCACCACCTGTGGAATGTAACCAATAAACCACAAATCCCTGACATTTTCCGAAGTACCGGTTTTGCCCGCTACAGCGCGATCGGACAAAGCCGCAGGCCCCCCCGTACCGTTTTGCACAACACCCTCCAACATCCAAGTAGTAATCGCAGCACTATCCTTATCCAAAACCCGCTTCGGTTTAAAATTAGCCTGATAAATCACATCTCCCCGCTGATTAATCACCCGAGTAATGCCGTGGGCTTCAATAAAATTCCCTTGCGATGCTAAAGTACCGTAAGCATTGGTTAACTCCAGCAAATTCACCTCCGAAGAACCCAAAGCCAGGGAATAAATCGGACTCAATTTAGACTTAATTCCCATATCGTGGGCTAATTTTATCGCCGGTTCAAACCCCACATCCATCAACACCTTGACAGCTACGACATTCACCGAACTCGTCAAAGCATCAGAGATCGATCGCCAACCGCTAAATTTCTTGCCATAATTATTCGGTTGATAGCCGTCGATAATAATTGGTTCGTCTTCGTAACTGTCATAGGGAGAAAAACCAGCCGCCATCGCCGCGGCATAAACCAACCCTTTAAACGTCGAGCCTGGCTGCCGCAAAGCCTGCGTAGCGCGATTAAACTGACTTTCCTTAAAATTTCCGCCGCCCACCAGCGCCTTAACTTCCCCAGTCTTAGTGTCCATAGAAACTAAAGCCGCCTGTTCAAAACCTTGACGGCGGCCATCAACTTCGATCGCATTTTTAATAACCTCTTCCGCTATTTTCTGCCACTTCAAATCCACCGTCGTCTCAACAGTCAAACCGCCAGCTTCCAAAGCATCCGGAGAAACATAGCGCGGCAATTCCTTCCGAATGTAACTAGCAAAATAAGGCGCCGCCACTTGAAATCGCTTCGGCGGACTTGGTTTAACCGTCATAGGTTCCGCCATCGCCTCCTTCGCCTGAGCCTCTGTAATTACCTTCGCTTCCTGCATTTCTTGCAGCACAAGATTGCGGCGTTGCTTAGCCATATCCGGATTAACCAAAGGCGAATATTCGCTCGGTGCCGGCGGCAAACCCGCCAAAGTTGCCATCTCTGCCAAAGTTAATTTATCGACTGTTTTGCTAAAGAACACCACCGCGGCATCCGCCACCCCGTAAGCATCCGAACCCAAATAAACCAGATTTAAATACCGTTCTAAAACTTGGTCTTTACTCAACTCCCGCTCTATTTTCTGAGCTAAAAGAGCTTCCCGTACCTTCCGCCTAATACTTCTTTCCTGATTGAGAAAAACAACGCGAGCCAATTGTTGAGTAATTGTACTGCCGCCCTGCACTAAATCTCTCGCTATCAAATTAGAAACCATCGATCGCACAATACCTTGATAATCCACCCCGCGATGTTTGTAAAAACGGCGGTCTTCTATGGAAATAAAAGCTTTAACCAACTGTTCGGGAATTTCTTTAAGTTGCAGTTTATCTCTTGTTGCAGGTCCCGACTGCAACAATATCGTATTATCTGCCGCCTTAATTGTCAGTGTCCCGTCGCGGTTAAAGGCAGACAAATCGTTAACATCCGGCAAACCTTTGTCTAAGGTGTACAAAATCCATAAACAGTAGATTAAAGCGCCCCCGCCTATACTGGCCACACCTAAACTTATCCAAAATCTATGGCGGCGGGAGAGCCGTTTTTTAGTATTTTCCTGCGCTGCGCTATTTTCCTGTAGTGCCGTATTTTCCTGCTGTTCGGTATTCTGCGCTTCGCTATTTTCCGGCAATTCGCTACTATCGGATTTTTGGGGTAATTTAGTTCCCAGCAAACTTAATCCCGGCCGCAACAATTCTTTTCCCTTGGTTTGCAAGCTGGTAACTTGAGGTTCAATTTCCAACCAAGCGATTAAGCGCTTCAACCCTTCCCAATCGCGCTTGACTATTGGATATCGAGCGTATTCTGGCTCTAAATATTCTGACTCTAAATATTCTGACTCTTCTAGAGGTGCAGCATCTTCTGATACCACATACTCCGCTCGCTCATCCCTTGTCCGTGTAAAAAATTCCGCCTCCGATTCCGGCGAGTTGAGCTTATTACCCTTCGCAGCCTTCGGCGGTTCTCCATCGGAATTACCGCTTATTGCGTTAGTGACTTTGCTCAATTTATCTTTGATATTTGAGAAAAATTCTGCCACGTTCAGACCTTCAAACCTCATCAAGTCCGATTAAAAATTAAAAATTAAAAAAGCTAGCTTTATTCAATTCTTAATTTTTAATTCGACATTTTTTCTTGAATAACACGCTGCCTTGAATTAGATTTTTTGAATTAAAAACTTTTTAATTCACCACTCAAAATTCAAAACTTTTCTTAACAATGCAGAGCTTGGTATTTTTTTGAGAAGTGAATTAGATTTTTTCAATTCAAAATTTTTTAACTCAAACCTCAAAACTCTGCTTAACTCGCATGACCCAGTGCCAAGGCTGCTACCAGCATACCCAAAACCAGGAAAGGCTGAGCACTTGCCTGATATTTAACATCATTTTCCAGGGGATTGCGCAAAAAGTACATATCCTGAAAAGTAATTTGGGGAATTATCAGCAGCAGCAGAATGACAGCGTAAAGGTTTTGGTGGATGCTGATCAGGTAGCCTGCAATCCCCGCTTGAAATATGTCGATCATCAACACGCAAATCCAAGCTGCGGTGCCGATGCCAAACATCACTGGCAAAGATTTTAACCCTAATTGCCGATCGCCTTCAACACTTTTGAAATCGTTGACGATCGCAATCCCCAGCCCTGCCAAACTGTAAAACAGCGTCAAGATCATAATGGTGGGATCTAGTGTACCAAACAAAGCTTGACCCGCCCACCAAGGCAGGGCAATGTAGCTAGCACCCAGGGCATAATTTCCCAACCAGCCATTCTGCTTGAGTTTCAGCGGGGGCGCAGAGTAGATATAAGCTAGAAACGCACCGCCAAGAGTCAAAACAGTCATTGTCGGGAATTCATGACCCGCCCACAAGTCTAGAGCATAAGCCACCCCAATGCCAGCGGCTAATAATACCAATATTTGCGTTACTACTTGGGGAATCGAGATGATACCGGAGGGAATCGGACGGTAGGGCTCGTTAATGGCGTCGATGTCGCGATCGTAAAAATCGTTCAAAGTTTGAGTGTACCCTGCCAGCAACGGTCCTGACATCAACATACAAGCTGCTGCGATCGAGAAATTCTCTAGGTTCCAAACATAGTTTCCAGAAGACGCCGCCCCGCACACCACGCCCCAAATTAGGGGAATCCAGGTAATCGGTTTCATCAGTTGCAAGCGAATCTTCCAGATGGAGGTTTCCCCGCTAGCGGCCCCTTTCATGCCCAACAGTTGCCTAGTTTTGGCACTGCGGTTTTCGGTAGCAGCACTCGACGGTGCGGGTTCTGGGGAGATTTGGGATGGAGGAGAGTCAGACATAATTTGATGTTAGCGGTACTGCTACTCTTGTGTCGTTTTGCATTTCAATAATAATTCAGATAGCTTACCACTGATATTTAAGGCAGAGTCTTGAAAACTTATTCCCTTTTAAAAAAATAATGCCACTGTAGGCAAGCTTCAAACCCCGATAGTCACGAGTCTTTCCCCAATCTCAAATCTCAAATCTCAAATGGTAGTACCCCCCGATTGGAGTTGATTCTAGGGAAAAGTACGAGTTTCACCAATATATGTTAATATCATTATTCTGTGTAAATGTCAAGAGGATAAATACTTTTTTTAAGAATTTCAGGCGGGCCCGCCTGCTGGGGGAGTTTTTTACCAGCAGGTGCATTGAATGTCAATTACCAGGAGGCGATCGAGCTTTTTTGCCATGCTACCCTTGAATCATCTCATCTGGCAGAAAATCAATCAATCGATTTTAGATTTTAGATTTTAGATTTTAGATTAAAGAGATGGTACCACTTCTTTGAGGTGGTTGAATTTGCCACTTAAGCAAGTCCAGGATAATTACCACCAGGTTACTTTCTCAACTCCGGCGTTCACTTCGCCCCATGTCTTCTATTTCTGCAATCAGATGTTCCCAGTCGATATTTCAATTGTCGCGACCCCGCAACTTTTTCACAGTGGTTTCAATCCATCTATCGATTTTAGATTTTAGATTAAAGAGATGGTACCACTTCTTTGAGGTGGTTGAATTTGCCACTTAAGCAAGTCCAGGAGAATTACCACCAGACTACTTTCTCAACTCCGGGGTTCACTTTGCCCCATGTCTTCTATTTCTGCAATCAGATTTTCCCAGTCGATGTTTGAATAGTCGTGACCCCGCAAATTAACAAATATGGCGGTAGGAATCAAAAGGCAGTCCCGTCCGCCGCTTGACTTCGACAACTGATTTGTAAGCGCCTTTTCTCTGCCTTTCTCTAACTATTTTTTCCGCAACAACCCGATCTAAACCGCTGGCGATTAACTCTTCCGGCGAAAGAATATTTAACCGCTTCCAAGTAAACTGCAATTCTTTTTGATAATTGTAGCTGAAGCAAATCATCGGGGCGATACGTCTGACGTGACTTTCGGGAACTCCGGCTATTTCTGATAACTCTTCGGCGTGGGTAAAAATGTAGCCTTCGTTTTGCAGAGATTCAATATCGTTGGCGTAGACGATCGGCAAACCCAAGATTCTGACCATATCATCTTTGGTACACTCATTAATATCTATTTTGCCGCGCACGTTTGCCAGTTCTTCGGCATTTGTTGCAGTTGCCGGAACCAGTAAACCTCTGGGTGCGGTTTTGATGAGATAGCGCTTTTTCAAACTAAAAGCAGTGACAATTTGAGCAATCCAAACGATCGTACCCAAATTAGCTGATGAAGATACCGCTAGTGCTGCTAAAGTAATGGCAACACCCCATCCCATCCAACTGCGAATATTTGACTTTTGACCTGCATAGGCGATCGCCAATCCCCCGAAGTAGGGAATAAAAGCATACCACACCCAATTTGGAGTTTGACGCAGCCAGTATAAATCTTGAGACACTTTAGTTATATCCTTAAATAGCTGTGATCTCACACTTATTTCAATCCCACTTTTTTAATAGTGGGCTTCCTTCTTCCTTCTTCCTTCTTCCTTCTTCCTGACATCCGTTACATCCGTTACATCCGTTACATAATCCGTTGCCGAACTTCCTTCTTCCTGACATCCGTTACATCCGTTACAGAATCCGTTGCCGAACTTCCGACTTCCATCGGACTGACATCCGTTACATCCGTTACAGAATCCGTTGCCGAACTTCCTTCTTAATTACAATTCTCGCAGCAGTTTTTGGCGTTTTTCTTCATATTCTTCGGCCGTAATGGCGCCCAGATCGTAAAGTTTTTTTAATTCGCCGATCGCCCCTGTTACATCTTTTGCCGATCTGAGGACATACCCAGACGGCAACATTCCGCCATTGTACTGTACCTGAAAAGCTTGTTCCGACATCAGCAGCAGGCCGATAAAATCGAAAAATGCGATCAGTGACGGAATTAATGTCCAAGAAAATAGCAAGTATAATACCCCTGCTAAGTTATTGCCCAAATAAAATTTGTGAATTCCGAAACCTCCTACAAAGAACGCTAAGACAACTGCTACGGTTTTATCTTTTACCATTTTTACTTTCCCCATTTTTTTTATTTTAACTTCCGCGATCGACCTTTAACCCTCGACCTTTAACGAGCGAGCTAAGTAATCTTACTAATTTTTACTCATTTATTTGGGTTTTTGCGAAACTTAGACATCGCAAAATACAGCAGAACTATACCGGCTTGAGCTTGTAGAATGACCAAGTAGCCTCTCAAGAAATAATTTAGTTCGCTGCCTGAATTGAGAGAAAATATTAAAATGCCCAAGGCTGCGTAGGGTGCGAAACGCATCCAACTCGGCGTTCCCTCTAACTTGCGGCTGTTCAAATTGCTCATTGGGTTTAAGCCTCATCCTAACTTAAAATTTACCTATAAATTAGCCGGATTGTCAACTTCCGTGTGGTACGATCGCCCGGGTCAGTGCCTCAATCATCAGCGGACAAGATATTACTTCCATGTTAAACCAAGTTTTTCCGCTAAAATAAGCGACCGGGGCCCGTCGCTCTGGCTCTGTTGCTGATATTACAGATTAGGGTGAACCCGCCCCTAATGAAATTCCGGTTATTTTACCGGACTACATATCAGGGGCGCACCGAGCACCCTACTGCTGTTTTTGGCAAGAGTCGATCGCCCTGACCATCACTGTCAAAAAAACCCCGTTAATTCACAATTATTAACAACCGTCGGAATTAACTCGCGCCGCCGCCCAAAAGAAACAGACTCAGGAGAGTACCGCTGTTCCAAAGACTGTGGAGAAGCATAGGAGCGAGGAGATTGCGCGATCGCGTGTACACAAACCCCAAAACCGAACCCAAAGTCGCCAAAGGCAGAATCTCAGAGACACTCAAGTGAGCCACCGCAAACAAGAAAGCAGAAGCTGCGATCGCCCCCCAAACAGGCAAATAGCGAGTCAGAGAAGGCAGCAGAAAGCCCCGAAACACAATTTCCTCAAAAACCGGAGCGGCGATCGCAGCAGTGCCAAAAAACACCGCCAAAGCCACGTTGTCCCTACCTTCGAGAACGATCGGCAAAATCGGATTACTGCCACCTTGTCCCTGCCAAAATTGCTGATTGATCAGCGACACCAAAACTACCAAAGGCAAAGCTACAAAATAGCCGCCCAAACCCCACAAAAACCAACTTCCCCGCCAATTAATCCGAAACCAACTTTCAGGCAAAGGCAAAAAAGACTTGACTGAAAAATACAGTACCGAAAGCCCCCCCGCCGACAGCAACAAATAAGTAGCAAAGATATAAAAAGCCTTTTCGCGCGGGTCAAAAGTAGCAGGATTGAGTTTTAAAACAGCCAGAGAAACAGGCAGTAACAAATAGGGAATTAAGATTTGCCCGACAAAGAAAAAGCCGACCACAAGTACCTGCCAAACAATCTCACCATCCCAAGGCACATCCCAAGTCAAGCTCGCATTTCGCGCCAACACCGGGCCGGAACCTGCTGTATCTAACTGCTGCCGCTGCAACAGCCACTGCACAGTCAAACCAACCAGCAAAACCGTGCCAATACAAAGTGCGATCGCCGGAACGCCAACTATAATTGCCAACTTTTCTACAGCTTGCTGGGCCGTTGATTGCTCTGCTGCTTGCAGCGCCACCAGCTCTTTAGAACGTTCTTGCAGCTTGTAAAGTTGAGCTAGAGCGCGATAGCGAAACCAGCCATCCAAAGACTTTTGAATGCTCGGCTCGGCATCCGGCAGCAGTTGAGCCGGATTGCTCCAAATTCCCGTTAAAACTTTAGCAGTTACCGCCGAAGAGTCGTAATCAATTTGAGTGTTGTAGCGCTCAACTAAATTTTTCCAAGTTTGGAGCGCCGCCTGAGTTTTGCCGCTGCTTGCCTGCAAAATTCCTAAGCGCAAGTCAAGTTCGTTTAGCAGCGCTGACTGTTGCTCTATCGACTCTGACAAAGCTTTATTTTGAGCCAAGTTCAGAGTATTATCAGCCGACTTGGAGGCGATGGGAGACTCAATTGCTTTAAATTGTGCTTGAGTTGTTTCGAGAGTTTGGCGAGTCGATTGTCGCGCTTCTTGATACTGCGTCAAAGCCGTATTTAAAGGATCTGCACCGACAATATTGTTGCGTGCCGAACTTAAATTAGCACTCTGATTATTTTCTCCTTGCCACTCAGAGGCGTGAAGCAGCAAATTTGTCTGGTAGAGTTCCAGCCGGCTTTGAATTTGTGGCTGATTCCAACTAGCAACTAAAGATAAACCCACCAAGGCGATCGCGATCGCCGTTAAAATACCTAAAATCACCCGCTTCAGTGTCATTCCTGCTTTTCCGTCCCGCGCGAATCCGTGGCTAAATCTTTTCCGTCTTTAATCATAGGTCGTTGCAGACGAGAGTATCCCGACAACTGGTAAAATTTCACTGGCTCATCTTTTTGACTCTGCTCAACAAGACTTACGCCACAAATCCTCGCTCCGCCATGTATGCGTAAGGTTCACACCGAGAGTGCAGCGGTGCTTATGACGCACTCTACAGGAGTAGTGTGGCATAAGCCGATGTATGAGGTAAGATCCGCACGGCGCAACCTCTGCGGGGTAGCCGGCTAAATCTAAAATCTAAAATCTAAAATCTAAAATCGAATGACTCGAATTATCTTAGTCCGTCACGGCAAAAGCACATACAATCAAGAACGTCGCATCCAAGGCCGCCTGGATAAATCGATTTTGACAGAAGCAGGCCGCAGCGCCGCCCTGCAAGTAGGCGACACACTCAGCAGTATCGCCTTTGATGCCGCCTATACCAGT
The DNA here is from genome assembly GCF_031383065.1 of Microcoleus sp. OTE_8_concoct_300. Classification (NCBI taxonomy): domain Bacteria; kingdom Bacillati; phylum Cyanobacteriota; class Cyanophyceae; order Oscillatoriales; family Microcoleaceae; genus Microcoleus; species Microcoleus sp. OTE_8_concoct_300. Next base: position 9,910 of record NZ_JANMZH010000710.1, read on the forward strand.
CCCCTACAACGAGCCAAAGAAACAGCCGAAATCATCCTCAAGTGCTTGACAAATCCGCCGCAGCTCCAGCCAACGGATCAATTGATGGAAATCGATTTGCCTCTGTGGGAAGGAATGCTGCGCCAAGATGCGATCGACAAATTCCCCGAAGCATATCAGCAGTGGCAAAAACAGCCAGACAAATTTTCCATGAAACTGCCATCTGCTGACGGAGAAATCGAACACTTCCCAGTATTAGCCGTTTTTGCTAGCGCCCGAAACTTTTGGAAAGAAATTTTATCGCGCCACCGGGACGGCACAATTCTAGTAGTAGGTCACAACGGAATTAACCGCGCGCTAATCGCTACAGCATCGGAAATTTCCCCGGATTACTATCAATCGATTCAACAGTCAAATTGCGGAATTAGTGTCATTAATTTTGGAACTTCCCCTGTTACCAACGATGAGCAAGCAGATCCGAAAAAGAAAGTTGCAGTTCAATTAGAATCGCTAAATTTAACAGCCCATACCGGGGAAATTTTTCCCAAACCGAGGGACGGACACCGGGGCCCGCGCTTGTTGCTGGTGCGTCACGGCGAAACAGACTGGAATAAAGCAGGTAAATTTCAGGGGCAAATTGACGTACCTCTCAACGATAACGGCCGCGAACAATCCCGGCGGGCAGCAGAATTTCTCAAGGATGTAAAATTAGATTTTGCGATCAGCAGTTCGATGCTGCGCCCGAAAGAAACGGCGGAAATTATTCTCAAATATCACAGCGATTTGCAACTAGAACTCCGCGACGAGTTGAGAGAAATCAGCCACGGACTTTGGGAAGGAAAGTTTGAATCAGAAATAGAACAATCCTATCCGGGTTTGCTCGAAGAATGGAAAACATCACCTGAAACAGTGCAAATGCCCGAAGGAGAGAATTTGCAGCACGTTTGGACTCGGGCGATCGCATCTTGGCGACAAATTGTACAATCAGTTTCTGGTACTGGGATTGTAGTTGCTCACGATGCCATTAACAAAGCAATTCTCTGCCACCTATTCGGTTTAGAACCAGAACATTTCTGGAAATTCAAACAAGGAAACGGAGCCGTTAGCGTGATAGATTATCCCCACGGCCCCGATGGTTTGCCGGTATTACAAGCGATGAATGTCACAACTCATTTGAGCGGCGGCGTTTTTGACCAAACAGCCGCAGGAGCACTGTAATCAGTAAAGTGATCGGCCCGCACCCGAAGAGTGGGGCCGGCATACTCTCCCCTACCCTTCCCCCGCCTGAAAAAAGTTTAAAAGTTGATAACAACCGCGCCCGATGGTTAGGAAGTTCTTAATAGCTGAAACCGTTGATTTTATTCCCACTTCCATCGGACTTCTTCCTTCTTCCTTCGTGTCCTTCGCGTCTTCGCGGTTCGTACCTCCTTCTACCTTCTTCAATATATTTAAATCTTAAGTTATGAGCCGCGAACTGCTACAAAATGTACGAGTCCTAGATCCAGTTTCAGGGAGCGATCGCATCGCTGATATTCTAATTGCTGAAGGTAATATCAAAGCAGTTGAGGAAAAAATAGCTGAATTTCCCGCTGACACAGAAGTGCGGGATTGCCAGGGACTGATTTTGGGGCCGGGGTTAACTGACATCTACAGCCACAGCGGAGAACCGGGTTTTGAGGATCGAGAAACCCTGGAATCCTTGATACAGGCTGCGGCGGCTGGCGGTTTTACGCGGCTGGCGATTTTGCCGGATACCTCGCCGCCTGTTGACAATTTGGCCGGTTTAGCGTTGTTGCAGCAACATATCCGCAATTTGTCGCCCGGGGGGCCCCGCTTGTATTTTTGGGGCGCGCTGACAGCGGGCGTTAAAGGGCAGCAGATGGCTGAGTTGGGCGAGCTGGTCTCCTCTGCGGTGGTGGGTTTTGCGGACGGTTTGCCGCTGTCTAATCCGGCTCTGGTGAGGCGTTTGCTTGAGTATATCCAGCCTTTGGGCAAGTCTGTGGCTTTGTGGCCGTGCGATCGAACTTTAGCAGGAAATGGCGCGGCGCGGGAGGGTGCGGTGTCGGTGCGCTTGGGTTTGCCAGGAATTCCGGCGAGTGCGGAAACTTCGGCATTGGCGGCAATGCTTGAGTTGGTGGCATCTGCGGGGACTCCGGTGCACATTATGCGGGTTTCTACGGCGCGCAGTGTGGAATTGATTCGGGATGCGAAGGCGCGGGGTTTGCCGGTGACTGCGAGTGTGACTTGGATGCACTTGCTGTTGAATGTCGGGGCAATTTCAGGAAACTCGAAAAATTTCGGCGGGGGGAAAAATGCTCTGACTGCTTCGTTGGCCTACGATCCGAATTTACACCTAGAACCGCCGTTGGGCAATCTCAACGACCAATTAGCGTTGATTCAAGCTGTGAAAGATGGGGTAATTGATGCGATCGCGATCGACCACAACCCGCATACTTATGAGGAGAAAACTGTGGCTTTTGCTGATAGTCCGCCCGGGGCTATCGGTTTGGAATTAGCTTTGCCTTTACTGTGGCACGGACTGGTAGAAACGGGGGAATTTTCGGCTTTAGAACTGTGGCGAGTTTTGAGCGCAGGGCCGGCCGTTTGTCTCGGGCAAACCTGCGCCACGGTTGCACCAGGTGTCTCTGCTGAGCTGATTCTGTTCGACCCGGATATGAGTTGGACTGTTGATGGGCAAAGTCTGAAGTCGCGATCGGCAAATACGCCCTGGTTGGGGCAGCAATTAGCGGGAAAGGTTGTGCAGACTTGGATTTATTGACAATCAAGCAATAATCTCAAATCTCAAATCGATTGACCGTTGGAATTAAGACTTATTTAACGAACCGCGAAGTCGCGAAGGGCGCGAAGGAAGAGAAAGAAGAGAAAGAAGATGAGCGGTAATTTGGTACGTGGAAGCTTTGGATAAGGCAGGGTAAATATATGATTGCTGTTGTTCCTTTGTGGAATTCCCCACCGCTAGACTTGACATTGGATCTGGGCGAAATTCATGTTTGGCGGGTCTCTCTGGCTCAAACAGAATCTTGCTTGCAGAGTTTACAACAGACTCTCTCGACCGACGAGCGGACAAAAGCCGATCGTTTTGTGTTTCCAAAAGATCGATCGCAATTTATTGTGAGTCGTGGCGCGCTGAGAGCGATTCTGAGTCGCTATCTTAACATAAGTTCTCACATTTTGCGCTTTGACTACAATCCCTACGGCAAACCTTCTCTCATCGTCGCCCAAGGTGGAAATACCCTGCGTTTCAATTTGTCTCACTCTCGGGGGATGGCTCTAATTGCTATTACCAAAAATCGAGATATTGGTGTGGATATTGAAGGCCTAAATGCCAATTTTTATTGTCTGGAGATTGCTGAAAAGTTTTTTTCACCCTTAGAAAATTCTGTTTTGCGTTCGCTTCCAGAACATCTCCAAGCTACAGCTTTTTTCACCTGCTGGACTCGCAAAGAAGCCTACATTAAAGCAGTCGGAAAAGGACTTTCTATTCCCCTGAATAAGTTTGATGTCAGTCTCGCACCAGGAGAACCAGCAGCGCTGTTAAATGTTGAAGGAAATCCCGAAGAAGCATCGAAATGGTCTTTAATTGAATTATTTCCCAGTTCATATATGGTGGCGGCTGTTGCGGTTGCAGGAGATTGCTGGAAACTTCATTGTTGGGAGTGGACAGGGGAGTTTTGATTTATACTGAGATGTTGCACCATTCTCAATAAGCTTTTTATGAACAGGCAAGATGCCTATTCCACAAGAAAATTCACTCTTTGTGGAACAGGCATCTTGCCTGTTCTTGAGAATGGTGCAAGATGTGAGTTTATACCGATCGCGAGCGAGTAAAAAAGAACGGCAACGGTGGCTGCAATAGCTCTACTGGTTGCACCTCCAAGCTATTGTATAGCGCACCCTACATAGACAAATAAGGACACAAGAATGTTGTGTCCCTACGTCAATTCGACTCCAACTTGCAACCCTACAACTGATTTAAAAATTCAACCAAATCGATAGCCGAACCCACGTACCGTAATGATATATTCCGGTTGACCCGGATCGATTTCCAACTTTTCGCGCAGCCAGCGGATGTGCACGTCAACTGTTTTGCTGTCTCCGATAAAATCTTGACCCCAAATTTTTTCCAGCAACTGATCGCGAGACCAAACTCGCCGGGGATAACTCATAAATAGTTCTAGTAAGCGAAACTGTTTAGGAGAAAATTTCACTTCCAGACCGCGAACCAACACCCGGCACTCTTCAGGATACAGAGTTATGCTCTTATATTGCAGCATCCTCGGTTCCGGTAACCGACCGAGGCGCTGGCGTCGCATCAGCGCCCGACACCTAGCCATAAACTCCCGCATTCCAAAAGGCTTTGTCAGATAATCATCGGATCCGGCTTCTAGGTAAAAAGCGCAATTGTTGGCACTTCCTCTAGCACCGATAATCAAAATAGGGACCGGATTTCCTTGATGCCGTAACATTCGACACAGATCCAAACCGTTAATTGAATCCATAATTAACAGGTTGAATGCAAATTCACCGTGGTATGACGAAGAAGCCTGTACAGAAGGCAGAGCGTTGCGCCCGTCGCTAGTAACCACCACCTCGTAGCCCTGTTCTTTAAGGGCTAAAGCTAGCATTTCCCGCAACAGGTCTTCACCTTCCAATAACAAGATTCGGCCAGCTTGTCCAACCGCCAGCCTTGAAGGACTTTCGCTTAATTCAGCAGAAGACATAAATATCAGTGGGAGTTATGTTTGTATGTGGCTAGCGAGAGGGGCCTTGTTCGGTAGCTGAGGCACTCTCGCGCGGAGATCGCTTGTACGATCACCAGAAAGTTCGATCGCTTAAAATCCTTCCCCAGTCCATCCCACAGACACGCGCTCGACCTTTGCTACTTGCTCATGCAAGGAATACAGCCCTAGAGCAGTTGCCGGAGTCGCGCTGTCTGCCTGCGTTCTGGCCTCAGAAGTCTGGTCATTTTTAGGGGTCGGTGTTAATTTCATCCAACATTGCCCGCTGTTAATCGACCAGGTAACACCCAATCTATAGGGAGATGCTTGCTATACTACTCTTAAAAGGTTATTAAAAGGTAAAGTTTTGGTAATCAAGTGGTTAAATTATTAAGGTTAAGTAATATAACTGTAAAGTTGTGCTCGCACTGTAGAACCTTTTTTAACAAGACAATAAGAAGTTTGTCCAAAGTCCTTTTTTTTCCCGTGCCGGCTACGATCGACCATAGCAAGTAAAAATTCTGTAGACTGCCTATCATGTTGCTGCATTTGAGTACCTGGGCCGAGGTAGAAGCTTATCTCGATAGCTCCCGAGGCATAATTATCCCGATCGGCTCCACCGAACAGCACGGGCCCACCGGCTTGATCGGCACTGACGCCATTGCTGCGAGTGCGATCGCCCGCGGTGTCGGCGAAGCTGCCCATGCCTTAATCGGCCCGACAATTAATGTAGGCATGGCCTTGCACCACACCAGCTTTCCCGGCACAATCAGCCTCCGACCGCAGACTCTGATAGTGGTAATCAGGGATTATATCACCTCTTTAGCAAAAGCGGGATTTGTAAAATATTTCTTCATTAACGGTCATGGTGGCAATGTTGCCACCATGAAAGCAGCATTTTCCGAGACTTACGCGCATTTGTCTGACTTGAATTTACCGAATGCCGAAAGAATCCAGTGTCAAATCGGCAACTGGTTCATGTGCGGTTCAGTCTACAAACTCGCAAAAGAACTGTACGGAAACCAAGAAGGTTCTCACGCCACCCCCAGCGAAATCGCCTTAACCCAGTACCTTTATCCAGAAGCAATCAAGCAAGCTCCGCTTTCGGAAGAAGTCGCTTCCGGGTACAAAATTTACGGTGCTGCTGATTTCCGCCGCCGATTTCCCGACGGCAGAATGGGTTCAAATCCCGCCTTAGCAACTCCAGAACACGGTAAGCAGTTTTACGAATTAGCAGTCAAAGAATTGACTGATAATTATTTGGAGTTTTTAAATTCCGATTAACGTTTTTTCTTCTCGTTACCAGGAAGAGCCTGGTAACGAGTAAAAATCTCCAACTCTATCGCTTTTCCTAATTATTTATAATTTGTCGTGTCGATAGAACGGATAATAATTTTAAGTTTTGACCATAAATTATCAATGGGCTACAAATCCGGCGAAGAGGGCAATAAGGAATGAGAATTAAATAACTTCCACAAGTTTGTGGGATGGGCGTCCCGCCCGTCCAAAAAGGACGGGCGGGAC
>NZ_JANMZH010000719.1:0-7901 GCF_031383065.1 Microcoleus sp. OTE_8_concoct_300
TTTGTTTTTGTTGGGAAGTTACAGCTTTACTAAAACCTCTTGCCATTGATAGCACCCATAAACTACAACAAACTACATTGAAATTTAGTCGGATTTAACTGTAGCATATTTTGGGTTCCAGTTAAGATGCGTTTACCCTGAACTCTGATTGCTACTAAAGCTTTAGAAAAAGGCGGAGAAGCTTTAGGGGAAAGCGCCTACAAAAAACTAGCTAAAATGATAACTGCTGTCCGCTATCAGTTAAATAAAGTTGGCAGGGAAGGCATACTGACAGACGTGGAAGAAGACCCGACGGAAGAGAATCAATCAGAATTAAACAAAACACTCGAACAACAAATGAAAAAGGACGATGATTTTGCTCAGAAGCTGAGAGTGTTTGTGGAGCAACTTAAGTCAGAAGGGGTAATTCCTGGTGACTCTCCGAATGGAGATCGATCAATAACACGTTTAATGACGAGGTTAAAGGCTCAACTTTTGGACCTAATTCCAAGATTGAAAACAAGTGGTGATTACTTAAAGCAATACTTAATCAAGTTGGCTGCATTATTTGCAATGACAGTCCTGGAATCAAATTTTCAATTACACTCTCCATAATAGTAAGGTGCGCAATGCGCACCCTACAAATAGAATTGTTGCGTAAATCCCGAACAAGAGAGATTAATCAGATTTCAATTTTCAGGAGAACTCAATCATGAATAATAACAATTTTCACAACTCAGTCTATGGCTCTGCTTTTGGTGCTAATTCACAGGTACATAATCATTATGGCGAGCAGGAATTTATTGAGATAACTATTGAAGATTTAGAGTCGCGGTTTAAAGAAACCATTGAAATTCCACCTGACCCGCTTAGCAAATTTAACAAAATTTTATTAGAACACAGGTTGTTGGTGTTAGGTGGCAGTTTGGATGTTGACAAATATGAGCTAGCTTTACAGTTGGCTTTTACACTCGCACACAATCAAATGTCAACTCCCAATTCTCAGATATCTCAATTAACTGTTAAGCTGTGGAACCGCAAATCTCGTCAGCAATTTATTGATATTAATACGGCACTCGAAAACACAAAATCTCCTACTATTTTTGTTCTCAAGGATGTTGAACCTAAAAATGTCGCATCTATTAATTGGCCTCAAATTTGTCAAACAGCTAAATCCCGCAACCATTATGTTTTAGTTAGTACCGAGAGAAGTTTCTCTGGTTGGAACTTGGGTTTAGAAGCGAGAACTTTTTTCCCAGAACTGAAAATCGAAGAGATTTACACAGAAGAAATTTTACTAAAGGAACTCACCGATAAATTAAATAAAGACAACTTCCGTGAAGAATTATTCAAGCATTTGAAGAGGGATGGACAAAAGTCAATAAAATCAATAGCTCAAGAATTGAAGACAACTAACAACATTTCTCGATTTGTACAACTTTTTCGTACAGAAGTAGAAAGGTTTTGTGATGAAAAGAAACTATTTGTAGAAAAAAAACAAGAAATAGAACCAGAGCTAATCAAAATTCAGGAGCTTATTCAAACTGCTAAAAATGACGAACAGTTTATCAGAAAGCTTTACTATGAAATTCTTAACCCCCGCGAGCAGCTACTTGCATTAGGTTTGAGCTTTTTTAACGGTTGTTTTGAAGACCAACTTTTTGCAGCTCTTGAGCGAGTAGTTCAGGATGTTTGGCAAAAACGCGATCCAGCACTACAGGCGATCGATTACTGTGATTTAGACAAGCTCGAAAATGACTATTTTCAGCTCGCTCAAAATGATTTATATGAAAGCGTACCTGGTGATTTTAAATTTGTCCCAACTGAAGCTTATAAAATTGACATTCGTTCTATTAAAATCCTCTCTCAAGATAATCGTAAAATGCTGCTTAAGGTAGCGTGGGAAACCCACCGCAGGCAGATTGTCACTGCATTGGATGTATTGGTGAAACTTGTTGAGGAGTCGGTACAAGAAAATTACTACGACCAAGGTAAATGGGAATTATACGGCAATTCAACACGAAGTGAGCAGTTGCGCTGTGCGATCGGTGAAACACTTAGCGATATCGGCTTAGTCTCAACCAGTGCGTTCAGTTCAGCAGAAGGCTGTTTGCTGCGACTAGCTATGAACGAAGATATGCAAGTACGAAATGTCGCTGCAAGTGCGATCTCTGGATGGTATAACCGCGATAATCAACAAGATCCAAGATTATTATTTAGAATTCTGCAAACATTCTATGACATAACTATGGAGAAAGAGCGACAAGCGAAAAAGGATGAAAATAATTATACAGGAATAACCAAAGAGATTAATGTCAAAAAAAATCAAAATGGGTACATAGAAAAAAACAAAAACCCACCGGATAAAAAGGGGGGGATTGCTGCCTGGATAAAAAGTATCATTTTTGAAATTTTCAACATTGCCAAAGAAAGTGAAGAAACTGAGGAAAAAGAATATTACATCAAAAGTGAAAAGTTTGAACACCAAGATTATATCGGAGCTACTGTAGCAGTAGTGGTTGGTGACGCAATTTGGAATTATGATGATGGCAATGGCAGGCTATTAAAAGAATTTTATAAGTGGCTGCAAGAGTTATCAGAAAGCAAACTGCGGTTGGTTCATTTCTTTTTTTGCTATCATACCCTCTTCTACGCCGTACCACTACATTTCAAAGAACCCCGAATACGTGAAATGCTCAAAACAATAACACAGAGGCACGGAGACTTGTTATTTAAAGAGTTACAGTTACCTTACAGTTTAAATTACGCGATCGCCAGAAGCTTAGCTCATGCTTATGCTTGGGTAGAAAATCGCAATGAAGTTCAGACAATGCTCGATCGGTGGTACGAAGAAGTAAAAAAACGACCGAGTTTCATCGATCGAACCAAGATTTCTGAGGCTGACGCCTTACTGAAAACTGTAGCCATAACCTATGGATTAATTCAGTACGATGAAGAACCAGGTAGACTCACTCCTAAAACAGCCTTTGAGCGCTTAAGCACCATCATCAAAAAAGAGGATCATCCTATTGTACGTGAAGCTGTTGTATTCGCAATTTGCAATCAAACACGCCGATATTTCAAAAAAGTTGCATCTCATTTGCAGGATTTAGTCGCCAATCTCAATCGTGATGAAGGCGATAAAATTGTTCAAACACTGACCAAAATTTACCTTGAAGAGCGGGCTAGCTTGAATGATGGTGATGAAAAAATAAAGGTAAACGGAAGGTACTATCAAATTTGGACAAACTTAGAAAAACGTCCAAGAACTTCTATCGAAAAAGCAATGGATGGCTGGGCTAAAGACGAGCAAAAGCCAGCAGCACAGGAGATTGCAATCCAAGCCTTAGTTTCTTTTGTTAAGGCTTTAGAAGAACAAATATACATTCAATAAAAACGAACAGGAGTATTAAATATGCCGGAAAAAAGAAGTAGTTATCAATGGTTCAATCCCTACATCAGTTTACTTGTACCTTGGCTCGTAACACTGAATCAAGGACGTGATAAAAAACGTTACAGAAGCATTATTCGAGGTTTATTACCTGAAACGTTGAACCAACGAAAATCAGACACTGATGCGGTCAATTCATTGCTGGTTAGGTGGAATCATGGCACATCTAAAAGCGACTTAGAAATTATATCAAAACTATTAAGTAGGGGGATCAGACTGGTAGAAAAAGGTTGGTTGATAGGGCTAGGTAGTGGGGTTGTACTAATTTTTGTGGGGTTTGCAGCTATTAATATAAGCAACTATTTAGCCACAATCAGTACTCAGACATCTCTTACTCCTCCAGGCAATCCACCATCGCCACCACCAGATAACAGCGGGATATTAGTGCTTCCTGGTGTCAATGTCAGCGATATGGACTCCGCCAACTTCGACACGGGTACATTAACAGTTAAATTCACCCCTAGCGCCACTCCTGACGATCGCCTCTCAATTCGCGATCGAGGCAAAAACCCAGGTGAAATTGGTGTTGATGGCAACAATATCACTTACGGGGGCATCGCGATCGGCAGCTTCCAAGGTGGCGAAGGCACAGTACCGCTGACAGTCACTTTTAACGATAAATCCAGACCTGAACATGCCCAGGCTTTGATGCGCAGTATTGTTTATCAAAACATCTCAAATAACCCTGTTATTGGCTCTCGGACCGTACAGTTTCAGTTAAATGACGGCGGCGAAAACGGCACTAGCAAAGCTATCGCCCAAATCATCAATGTCACCACAGAAAATCAAGCTCCTGTCCTCACTGTTCCCAACAACAAAACAGTTAAAGAAAATGCCAATCTAATTATCACTGATATCAGTATCAGCGACTCAGACGGTCAAAATATCATTGTTACTATGAGTGTAACTAATGGCATCCTCACAGTGAAAACCGATGTAGATCAGGGATTGACAACTAATAATATTAGTGGCAACCAAACTAAAACAATTACCCTGAAAGGAACTGTCAGCCAAATCAACGCTACTCTCGCTAACGCTGCTGGCATTACCTACCGAGGCAATCCAGATTTCAGCGGTAACGACGAGCTCACTATCGCCGCAAATGATGGCGGGAAAACTAGCACAGTAATCCCAAAGAAAAGCTTGGTATGGCCACCTGATGCTCTCAGCAGCAAGACTGACAAAAAGAGTTTGAATCTTACTGTCACCCCAATGAATGTTCCTCCTATTGTCACGGTTCCCGATCGCACAATAGCCAAGGAAAATACCAATTTAATTATCAGTGGCATTAGCATCAGCGATCCAGACACTCAAAATCTTACAGTTACGATGAGTGTCACCAATGGCATTCTCACAGTTAAAGGTGATGTAGTTCAGGGATTGATAGCCCAGAATATTACTGGCAATAAAACTAAAACGGTCACCTTCAAAGGAACTATTGCCCAAATTAATACTACCTTAGCTAAGGCTGCCGGTGTCATATACCTAGGTAATAAAGACTTCAGCGGTAAAGACTCCCTAAATATTACAGTTAGCGACAATGGCAAAAAGCCTGAAAGCAAGACTATTAATATCATCGTCAACCCCATGAATAGACCTCCTCAACTGACTATCGCTGAGGTAGTAACTGTGGGACAAAATACCATTACTCAGAAAGAAGCCGTAACTCTGATTAAATCATGGTTGCAGGCAAAAGGAGAGGCTTATATCCCACCTTTTAATCCTGAAGTTATTGCTCGATATACAACGGGGGAATATTACAAAAAGTCAATCGGATCGGTGGATTGGTTGAAAAATAACAACGCTTACTACAAATATGAGTCACCGACTGTTGAACCTACCGGAAAATTTTCTCTGGAAGGAGAGCGAGTAACAATTGAAATGATAGTTAAGGAAAACCCCACACTTTTTGTGAATGAAAGAGTAGATCCAACTTCCAGCGGTCCCAGCACAGGGATGTACCGTTTTATTTTACAGTTTGACAGTGGCACTTGGAAAATAGCAGATACTCAGAAAATAGATTGATGAAGTTTATAAATAGGTTATGGCTGCGGTTGCGTTTTGTGATACCCATCATCCTGATTGCAGCAGGAATTATACTCAATGGTTATGCTGCAATGCAGTTTATTGGTCGGCATTCTGGAAAACTATTTCCAACACCTTCTCCAACGATCGCACAACCGCTAAAAACAACCCCATCTACCACAGATTCAACTGTTGCTACCCAAGTTGTGCCGCCCCAAGAGCTCGATCGATCGATAGCAGGTGAACCAAAGTTTGGGCATTTTCCTTATCCCGAAGGAGATTCTGGGAAAATGACAATCATTGGTAGCTACGCTCAGCGAGAGTATCAAAGATTCGAGAAACTGGCTCCTGAAGCAGCATTAGCGCTGATGAAACTAATCTATGCGGCGCGTGATGAGGGGATATGGATTGTCCCAGTATCGGGGTTTCGCAGTATTGTTGACCAAGAAAAACTATTCACAGCTCAAATTCAGAAACTCGGTTCCCCTGAAGCTGCTGCCAAACTGAGCGCACCGTCGGGTTACAGCGAACATCACACAGGTTATGCTCTTGATCTAGCAGATGGTAAGTTTCCCAAACAAGATATTACTTATGAGTTTGCGAATACAGATGCTTTCGGATGGTTAAGTCTTCACGCTCGAGAGTTTAGCTTTGAATTGTCATTTCCTGAAAATAATCCTCAAGGAGTTAGTTATGAACCTTGGCATTGGCGTTTTGTAGGAATACCGGAAACCTTAGCCATTTTTAAACGATCGAAGTCAGCGATAAATAGTGATATAAATAACCGGTAAATAAGGTGCGCGTTGCGCACCCTACTACTTAAAAGCCTAATTTTTCTAACACGGGCTTAGTTGAAACAATATGTCGATCGAGCCCTAGTTTTTTCGGCTCCACACCCAAAGCCAAAGCCACCAATTGCGACAAATGCAGCACCGGCAAACTCAATTTGCGCCCGATTACTTTTTCCACCTCCGGCTGTCGCGAATCCAAATTCAAGTGACAGAGAGGACAAGGAGTTACCATACAATCAGCGCCATTGTCAAGAGCATCTTGAATATGCTTGCCTGCCATCTGAAAAGATTGGTTAGTGGCATAACTCGCCAACGGCCAGCCGCAGCACTGCGTCCGGCCTCGATAATAAACCGGAGTTGCCCCGATCGCCCGAAATACATTTTCCATCGATTCCGGTTGGTGCGGGTCATCGTAAAGCAGCTTATCCTGAGCTCGCAGCAGGTAGCATCCGTAAAAAGACGCGCACTTCAAGCCCGAAAGCTTGCGGGTGACTCGCTTGTGCACTTCCTCCAAACCGTAATCTGCAACGATCGCCCACAACAGATGTTTCACCTCGGTACTGCCTTGATAAGGCGAACAGCCTTGTTTTTTTAGTAAACCGTTGACTTTTTCTATGTAGTTGGGATCGGTTTTCTGAGATTCCTTGAGGCGATCGTCCACATGACCGATTACCCCTTGACAAGTGCTGCAATGCGTCAGCAAAGGCAGATTCAGTTCCTCAGCCAAAGCAATATTGCGAGCGTTGACAGTATCTTCGAGTAACTGCGAATCTTCCTTGAAAGTGCCAGAACCGCAGCAGGAAGCTTTCTTGAGTTCCACCAGTTCAATGCCCAAGGCTTGAGTCAGTGCTTGGGTAGACAGGTAAAGTTCGCGGGCCGCCCCTTGGGCAACGCAACCGGGAAAATAAGCATATTTGAGATTTGGGGATGGCATAATCGTTTCTGCAGGGGAGAAAAGGCAAGGGACAAGAAACGAAAGCGGTGGAGGTCGGGATGCTTCCTGCTTCGTTTCCCCTCTTCTATACTTACCCAGTTTTAGACAATTTATTGACTACTTAATTTATCCTCAAGGATTTTTAGTGGAATTGGCGAGGCAACCGTATTGCATCGTTTCAATATCAAAGTTAAGGTTATTGAGCCTGGTGGGATTAGAACCAATTTCATTAATCATGGTTCAGCTTGGGCAACCCACTCAACCTCTGAGAGGTTACTAGGGACGGGTGAAATCGCTCTTTATAAGAAAGTCCTGGCCGTTAATCGATTGTATCGAATCCTAAAACTATGAAAATACTACCAGAACGAGTCAGGAACATACTCGGCAATCCTTCGCCACCTCCAAGAGTTTGGGAGCAACAATTTGATGGTGACCAGGCTGAATTGGAAAGCTTAGTCTCAAGAGACTGGAAGGAAATCAAGCTCGGAGATCTTTATATCTACTTTCTTGACCTGATGTATGTTGAACTGCAACCGGACTTATTTCGGTATTTATTCCCAATATGTCTTTACCGTTGGTATCAGGGTAAACGCATCTAAATTAATTTGACAAACACCTAAATTTGTGCATTACTAAATAACTAAAAAAAACTTTTAAAAATCATTAACTTTAACCACATTTAAGCAAATTAAATCAGAACCTTAAGATTTTCTAAACTTCT
>NZ_JANMZH010000754.1:0-8142 GCF_031383065.1 Microcoleus sp. OTE_8_concoct_300
TAGGCACCGCTTGCCCATTCCCAGTAGAGTAGCACTAGGACCAACTTCCAGAAATATTTCATAACCCTGCTGAGCGATCGCGTTCATCCCCGATGCGAATTGCACCGTTTCTCGCATATGACGACGCCAATAGTTTGCATCAGGGATTTCTCCAGCCTTGAGCATTTGACTCGTCAGGTTTGAGATTAATGGAATGCCTGGAGTTTTAAACTGCACTCTTGCTGCCTTGCGCTCGAATTCGTCGAGGCAAGGCTCCATTAGTGGCGAGTGGAAGGCGTGAGAAACCTGCAAAGGCTGTACAGTAATTTCTTGCGACTGCAGCTGACCGATCGCTTCCTCCACGGCCTCTCGCGCTCCCGATATGACGATGTTTTCCGGGCCGTTCACAGCAGCGATGGATACAATAGCGTCTCCCGAAGCGATCGCCACCTGTGTTTGATTCAAAGCAAGAGTATCGCTCTCGTTCTCCTCACCGCTCACCACCCGTGTCTTATAGGAACTAAGAGCAGCTCTCACCCTCGCCTCAGACGCAAACACCACTGCCATCGAACCGTCGTGGGGTAAGGACTGCATCAGCCGACTTCGTTCAACAACCAGCAAGAGTCCCTCTTCCAGGCTGAAGACCCCAGCCACACAGGCTGCCACGTATTCCCCTAGGCTGTGACCCATGACAACATCTGGCACAATCCCCCAGGAACGCCACAACTGCGCTAGGGCATATTCCAAGGCAAATAGCGCTGGCTGGGTATATGCAGTCTCGTGCAACAGATCTGTCGCATCCGACGCAGAATAGAGTAACGACAGCAGGGGGTGCTCCAAATAGGGACCGAGCAATTCGTCGCATCGCTCCAGAGCTTGGCGGAAAGTGGGTTGGGTTTCGTAGAGCTGACGCCCCATGCCAACATACTGAGAACCCTGACCGGTGAAGAGAAATGCTATCTTCGGACGATTCCTGCTCTGGACTTGTCCACTTACCAATCCAGATGCCTGCTTCCCATTGACGAAAGCACCCAGTAATTCTTGCAACTGCATAGTAGATGCGCTCGCGATCGCAACTCGGTGGGCAAAATGCGATCGCCCGGTATTAGCGGTGAAACAAACATCTGCAATCGACGCCTGAGGATAAGCTTCCAAGAATGTCTGATAACGCTGTGCCAGCAATTGCAAACTATTCTCACTTTTTGCTGATAAAGTCAATAAGTGCAGAGGACGATCGACATCTACCGCTGTTTTTGTAGGTACAGGTGGCTCCTCCACTACCACATGAACATTCGTACCGCCGAAGCCAAATGAACTCACCCCTGCAAAACGACGCTTTGCACCGACCAACCAAGGGTGTCGCTCCTTGGGAATTGAAAATGAAGTATCTTCCCAAGAAATATACGGATTCAACTGGTTCAGGTGCAGGTGGGGTGGAATTTCCCCATGCTGTAAAGACAGCACCACCTTAATCAGACTGGCGATGCCAGCTGCAGCTTCCAAATGACCAATATTGGTTTTAACCGAACCAAAAACACAAGGCTCGTTTGGAGAACGATCGGACATCAGTACCGCTTTGAGGGAATCTACCTCAATGGGATCTCCCAGGGATGTGCCCGTACCGTGGGTTTCCACATAGCTAATTTGAGCGGGTGCCACCCCAGCGTTTTCCAATGCTTGACGGATGACCATCTGCTGGGAAGGTCCATTCGGCGCTGTTAGCCCATTACTACGTCCATCCTGGTTGATTGCAGAGCCTTTGATTACTGCCAGGATGTTGTCTCCATCCCGCAGCGCATCAGAGAAACGCTTAAGGAGTACCAGACCGCAGCCTTCCCCTCGTACATAACCATCGGCGTCGGCTGAGAAGGTCTTACAACGACCATCAGTAGCCATCATCCGTGCTTGAGAAAAGGCGATGGTCAGCTCCGGAGATAGAATCAGATTCACCCCACCAGCTAGAGCCAGGTTGCACTCCTTATTTTTCAAACTCTGGCAGGCCAAATGCACTGCAACCAGCGACGAGGAGCAGGCGGTATCTACTGCTAGACTTGGCCCCCGCAAATCCAGCACATAGGACAGGCGGTTGGCTGCAATGCTGAGGGCATTACCGGTACCAGTGTATGCATCGATACGATCGCAATTTTCAAACTGAAGCCGAGAATAGTCACTGCTGCTGATGCCTATGAATACCCCCGTTTGACTACCAGCTAGCTTATCCGGCGCTTGCCCAGCGTTTTCCAGTGCCTCCCAAGCCACTTCTAGCAGCAGCCGTTGCTGGGGATCGATGCGCTGGGCCTCTCGTGGAGCAATCCCGAAAAAGTAGGGATCGAATTGGTCTACTCCATCGAGGAATCCGCCCCAGCGGGTACTCATTTTCCCTGGAGTTGCTGGTTCTGAGTTATAGAAGGCGTTGATATCCCAACGAGCTGCAGGCACTTCAGTGATGGCATCCACCCCGTCTCGCAGCAACTGCCAGAACGCTGTTGCATCCTTAGCACCAGGGAAACGGCAACCTAGACCAATGATGGCAACAGCGGAGTCGGAGGGTTTAGCGTCCTTCGCCTCCGTCTCAGTCTCCCCAAGAGCGTCCACATCGATGGGATCTGCTGATGTAGCAAGTTCCTCAACTAAATGCGGGACAAGGGCTTCAATGGTGGGGTAATCATACACCAGGGTTGGAGAAAGTTTACGGCCGAGCCAATCCCCTAACTCACCCGAAAGGCTCACCGCCGCTACTGAATCTAGACCGTAGCGGCTGAAGGGTTGCTGAACATCTATGTCTTGGGGATTAACTCGAAGCCGCTGGGCAATATTAGAGACTAACCAGGCTTGAATGGCTTGGGCTTTTTTGTGAAACTCTCGATCGGAACTATTATGCTGGGAGCCATTAGTCCTGCCTGAGCTAGATTGTTGCTGTTTGCTTTGAAGCACTTGCTGCAATGGGGTTTCTACTTCCTCAACCCGACCCTGGGACTCTACTTTACTTTCAGGATTTGTCCTCCACTCCCCTACTACATCCAAGTTGCCAGCCAGGAAACCAGCGCGACAAGCACGACGCTGAATTTTGCCACTAGAAGTTTTCGGGAGGCTTCCAGTCTTGAGCAGCAATATGGCATAAACTTCTAACTCGTGCTGCTCAATCACTGCCTGATAAATACTTTTTCCGATCGCATCTACATCTAGATTACGGCGGGAAGTACGTTCTACCTCACAAGCAACCACCAGTCGCTCCTGTCCGTTCACCTCCACTGAAAATGCGGCAGTGCAACTAAGTTTTACTACCGGGTGGCTCTGTTCCACTGTCAGTTCAATATCTTGGGGATAGTGGTTGCGACCCCGGATAATAATTAGGTCTTTGAGACGACCTGTGACAAACAGCTCACCGTCCTGCAAAAATCCTAGGTCGCCTGTACGCAGAAATGGACCCTCTCCCGTGTCCGCCAAGTAAGCTCGGAACGTAGTCTGTGTCTCTTCGGGACGGTTCCAGTAACCCTGGGCAACGCTGTTGCCCCAAACCCAAATCTCTCCCACGAACGACGGCTGGCAACGGGTTAAGGTTTCGGGATGGGCAATGACAATTTGCTGCTCTAGCAAGGTTTGACCACAGCCAACTAGCGTCCGAACTTCATTATTTTCGCCAGAAGCTGAAACTACCCGATGTTCCTCCAGCGCATCTCCTTGGACGGTTGTAAGCACTGGCAAGGCTGCCTTGATGCCACCAGAAACCAGCAGGGTTGTTTCCGCCATTCCGTAACAAGGGTAGAAAGCTTCTCGGCGAAATCCATAGGGTTCAAAGGCAGTTGCGAACCGCTCCAGCGTCTCGGCACGAACAGGCTCAGCTCCGTTGAAAGCTACATCCCAGCTACTTAGGTCAAGAGTCTCCCGTTGTTCGTTGGTTATTTTGCTCACGCATAGCTCGTAAGCAAAGTTGGGTCCACCGCTAGTGGTAGCTTTGTAGCGGCTAATAGCCTGAAGCCAGCGCACAGGGCGTTGCAGAAAAGCCACGGGAGACATGAGAATGCAGGTAATACCCAAGTACAGGGGCTGAAGCACATTCCCAATCAGTCCCATGTCATGGAAAAGGGGTAGCCAACCTACGAAGATAGTTTTCTCCGTATGCTGCATGGCATGCTGTATCATTTGTTCGTTGTGCAGCAGATTTCCATGACTTACCATCACCCCTTTAGGTGTACCCGTAGAACCTGACGTGTACTGGAGAAACGCCAGGGTGTCCCTGCTGATAGCTGGCTGTAGCCATGCTTGTGCTAAGTCGCTAGCAATGTTGTCTGTAGCCAGCCAATGTAGAGCTTGTAGAGCCGGAGACTGGGTAAACTGGCGTTCTACATTGGACAATACGGTTTTGGTGGTGAGCGCAATAGTTGCCCCTGCATCTGCCACAATCGATTGAAGGCGGGATAGAGACTGGTTACGCCTGGGTGGATACGCCGGGACAGCAACGACTCCAGCGTACAAACACCCGAAAAATGCGGCTATGAACTCCAAGCCAGGTGGGTAGATCAGCAGCGCCCGCTCCCCACTTGCCCCTAAATTTTGCAGCTTGGTTGCGATCGCTCGTGCCTGCAAATCCAATTCTAGATATGTTAAACTCGTTTCTTGTGTTTCTCCATCCAGGAGAAAAGTAAAAGCCTCTTTGTCAGGCTGGTATAGCGCTTTACTATGAAGAATGTCTACTAAAGTGTCCACACTATCGACGTTTAAAAAACTTTCACACCCTGAGTTCTGACTGGCAACCATTTAAATATTTCCAGCAATGGGACATATTGGAACTACAACCCCTACGCCACTCTTGTTCCTGATAACATCAATCGGCTCCGATCGTTGAGGATGAAAATTTATTCAACCAAGATATTGAGACCGCTTCTCGATACAGCGACTCAGGAGATATTGGGGTTTTTGGTTTCATAGAACACTATGATAATAACATATTGCAATCCTTTTCTCCAAGGTCTACCTGAGGTATTGTTCAAAATAAATCTGTAGTTATACATACAATTAAGTACAAAATAGCTCAAATTCCCACCAATAACCCTGGTTGATTCTGGGGCTGTATTATAGGATTCACGTGCCACCATTAACGCCAATTTAAGGATGCGCTTGGGTAAACTCAGCTCCTGTAAAAGTCGATGTTCTTAAAGCCAAACTCAGTCAACTGAAATGATCCAAATCCCTGATAGTAGCTTGGGCGGTTAAGGCCGTAGCCCGTTTAGGCGGCTATTCGGGACATTGGACGCATTTGAAAGCGGTGCAAAACCAACCTGCCTCGCCTACATTAAGGAAGGGTGGACTGACATAAGACCGCATAGTCTACAGAAAAAAATTGATAAATCTGTTCGACAAGCTTAGCATTGCTCTATGAGTAGTACATCGACTTTTGACACATGGGTTAGCTGGCAATCGCTAAATCCCCACGCAAGCCTGCGTCTGTTTTGCTTTCCGTACGCCGGAGGTGCAGCTCTGACTTTCCGGACCTGGCCTGATAGCCTACCGATCACTATCGAGATCTGTCCTGTGGAATTGCCTGGACGGGGAAAGCGGATAACGTCCGTCCCATTTACTAGGCTACAGCTCCTTGTTGAGGCGATCGCGATCGCCATTCTTCCGTACCTAGACAAACCCTTTGCTTTCTTCGGTCACAGTATGGGCGGACTTGTCAGCTTTGAGCTGGCTCGTCTACTTCGTAAAAACTACGGTAAGAGCCCTGTTCACCTCTTCGTATCCGGTTACCGCGCACCTCAAGTAGACGATCCAGATCCACCAATTCATGATTTGCCAGAGCCTGAGTTCCTCGAAGAACTCCGCCGGCTCAATGGCACGCCCGAAGTCGTGTTAGAGAATACTGAACTGATGCAGCTGCTCCTTCCTGCTCTACGAGCAGATTTTGCCGTCATAGAGACTTACGCTTACACACCTGAGTCGCCACTTGATTGTCCCATCACTGCCTTTGGTGGTTTACAGGATCGAGAGGTTAGCTACGATGACCTGAAAGCTTGGATCGAGCAAACAAATGCTGCATTCTCACTGCATATGCTTCCTGGCGATCATTTCTTTTTGCAGTCAGCCCAGCCACTCTTACTACAGTCCCTTTCGCAAAAACTGTACTCCTACGTCTAGTCCTAGGATAAAGAAGCTTGTAGAGGGAGAGCGATTTTTTCGAGGGGAAGTGGAGCAGACAAGGCGGTAAGATAGCTGAATGTCTAATTCGTGCTTCCCCATCATCTACAGCACTTCCGGATGTTATGAGGTACAATAGAATCGACTAAAAATAATATACAAATGAAAGCATATTCAGTAGATTTGCGCTCCCAAATAGTAGCAGCCCATCTCGAGCAGAAGCTGTCGATCAGAAAAACAGCACAGGACTTACGCAACTGTCACAACTGTTCCTTGCACTATGGACAAAAAAATCAGACAATAAACATCGAAACATCAGGGCGTTTCAGTTGCTCAATTAAATAATTTGACGTAAGGATTCAGGTAAAAAATAGTTGATTGAGAGCCGAAAAATCTGGTAATGTAGTCAGATGAGCGAAAAACCCGAGTTATCAGCAGCACTAAAATTAGAAATAGTTGAGCAGTTAAGCCGTGAGGAACTGGTCGCAATTGTGCTGACGCAACAGAAGCTGATTGAAAAACTACAAGCAGAACTCGAAAAGCTCAAAGAGAGACAGCCCAGCAATAGCAAAACATCATCGAAACCCCCATCAAGCGATCTCATACAGAAATCAGAGCTTGCCAAAGTCGAGCGCTCAAAAGAGTCAGAAAAAGAGCCTGCATCGTAAACCAGGAGGACAGCCAGGACATATTGGCAAAACCCGAAAAGGATTTGGACGAGTGGATAGATATCAAATCAGCACTCCGGACTAAGAGTGAGCATTGTGGTAGCAGAGAATTAAGTGATGCGATGGGTTACAGCAAACAGCAGGTAGCCTGTGCCGGTTGCCAGACCAATTGAAGTAGTGGAATATCAACGAGTCAAGTGTCAATGCCTAGAATGTGGAGCAATGGCACTCGGATCGGTCTCACCGGGCATCGTGGCAGGACAAGACTTGAGTATCGATCTACAAGCATTATTGGTATGGTTAGGTAATTATGGGCACCTATCCTATGAAAAACAACAAGAATTGCTGCGGGAATTAGGTGGAATCGAAATTGGAATCGGCACCTTACAAGCAACAAACGCGCGGTTAGCCAATGCTGTAAAGCCGGCCATCGAAGCCTTGTGGAAATGGGCACCATTACAACCCAGCATCCATGTGGATGAAACTCCCCCGGTGTGTCAAGGGAGTCAAAGAATGGTTATGGACAGCGACAGGTAAAGATTTTTGCCTGTTTCATGCGGCCGACACTCGCAGTAGAGCCGAATTAGAGACAATGCTGGGTTCGGAGTTTGCTGGTGTGTTGAGTTCCGATGATTTTAGCGTATATAACGGTGTGATTGTGGGAGCGCAGCAGAAATGTTTAGCCCATCTACGGCGACATTTTAAGAAAGTTCTGCAAATGGGCCACGGTAACAACACTGTCGTCGCGTAAGGATTCAGGTCTTTGATTCGGGAATAAGAGAAGGCATAAATAAGTCACAAGAATGGGCAGATAGAGCATCACGGAAAAAATCTATTCCACGGATACCTTGAAACCGACAAGTCTGAATCACAGATAACAAATCAGCAGTTTGTTCAAACCGAGACATGGAGCGGGAACCGCCAGATACCTTACGCTTCGTCACGGCTAATCGCAAAGAACGTTCTGCCAAATTATTATCAGGAGGAATGGATGGATGGTCTAAAAAGTACCACCACTGTTGCGCTTTCTCACGCAATGAACGCAGTAAAAGTCCAGCAGCATAACCAATATGACCTTGCCAAGTATTTAACAATTCTGCCAGCCTCACCTTAAAGTCCCTCGCCCAAGTGTGATAATCGAGTTCTTCAGGCTGCTCGCGCCCGGAGTCGATGTTGTCGAAATGCCTCATCAATTAATTCCAAAAATGCCTCTGCGACGACGTAAGGATTCAGGTGGTGGGTATTGACAACTGTGATACGGGAAAGTAGAATATAGCAATTATGAAAAAACACCTGCCACCCAAACTCAACAGTGAAACCTTAAAACAGTTGGCGACAGAGAAACTGGTAGAGATGATCG
>NZ_JANMZH010000756.1:0-2185 GCF_031383065.1 Microcoleus sp. OTE_8_concoct_300
GGCACTTAACGCTCTTAATCAGGAGAAAACATTGCAGCGTAGTCTTCGTCAAAAAATCAAACAGGCTTCTATGAATAATGATTATATGATGACTGTTCTCAACTCCTTTTGTCAAGCTTGATTGAGATGCTCTTACCCTGCAGGGGAATTGTGTCTGGTTCGTAAGCATCAGGAAGCAATTCTCCTACTTGCTTAACCCAATTTATAATGCTGGTGTGATGTACTCCCTTAATCCTCTCAATTGCTCGAAAACCCATACCATTGACCGACATTTTGAGACATTCACGTTTAACTTCTTCTGAGTAACCTTTATGAGGTTGGTAGCAATCTATAAATTGTCTGCCACAACCGACACAAATATAATTCTGTTTACCTTTTTTCTGACCATTTTTATTAACATGAGTTGACTGACATTCAGGACATTACATAAGCTCTGCGTTTTTTGAAGTGTTATTTTTTGGCGCTCGCACGCCTTATTTATCATACCCTAATTCAGCAACGCCGTAGATTCAATTAAGCCTATGATAGAAGCAGTGGGTGCTTCTATCTTGTGTTTGTCCCCATACTTTCCTGATTTTAATCCTATTGAATTATGGTGGTCGCAACTCAAATCTTTATTGCGACAGTTTTCACCAACTAGCACTAAAATGGTTGACAGGATAATTAGACCTCTTGCAAAAAAGATTTATGTTATAATTAGAGGTTTTAAATTTAATCCCCTAGAGCTAACTCATAATTGTAAATTGCTGACAACAAATTACAACGCAGACCATAACGGCGACGGCGATTCCGATAACGACTCGACAATATTTTAAAAATTTTGAGACTCCGATTAACGTGTTCAACCACAATTCGCTCCTGTGCTAGAACTCGATTGTAGTCTTTTTCTATTCGAGAAAGTTTCCCATTTTTAGGTTTCTTTCTAGGGATATAACTATTGGGGTGATAATCCTTTATCCCTTGATAGCCACTGTCTTGTAAGCTATTTGTTTCGGGATGAAAACGAATTTTACTTTTTTTAAACAAGTTAAAATCGTGGCAATGCCCTGGTCCAAAAGCAGTGCAAATAATTTCTCTTGTCTCTTGATTAATTACCAATTGAGTTTTTAGAGCCCACATTCCGCAGATGTGTGTGGAATTTTTTTATCAGTTGTGAAAAGTTGGAGTCAAAAAGTTTTTCCGTTTAACTTATGCGGTTTTAACGTCACGGGTACCTGTCAAATCTCCCGAAATCAACTAAACTGAAAAAGTTGACTTTTTTTAATAGATTTATGGCGCTTTTTTCGCAAAATAACTTAGCTTTTTAGCCAATATAAATCCCGCCAAGAGCTAATCATCTTGACTAATAAATGTGGATTATTCACCAAGATTTACAGCTTAATGGAGAGCGTCATCCACCTGCAAACATTAAATAGTACCGACTGCAATACTGTCCTAAATGCTTTAATACATCTTGACGGTCTTGGGTTAAATTACTGACTTGCTTATCTCCGTTGACCGTCACTAAATGTACCGCTTGAAACATCTGAAATATCCAGCGCATTGTCGGTTTATTGGTGAGTTTCTTTACCTGATTTCTGACTCCCTCATTGGTGGCTTCTAAGTGTTGTCTCAATTTCCTTTGCCCTAGGGTATAAACTAACAAGCACAGTCCCATTATCATTCCTATTGCTTCGACTCGCTCGGGATTTTTCACAAATACGCTTGATGTAAAAAACAATGGATCTTTGATAAATCTAAATCCTCTCTCGTTACTTTGCTGCGCTTTGTATTCTGATAGTATCTGTCGCTCGCTCACCTCTTGAGTGTCTAAGATGTTGGTGGCTAATATAAATCTCCCGGCTGTGATTTGTTCGGCTTCTATTACTGATAACCGGGTTTCTATTTGACCCGTAACTTGATAAACTGTTGGATTTGTTTGGTTCTCTAGTTTCTGCTTGCTTGTCGATTTTTTGACGGGTTTTTCTCGGCATTCAATTTCTGTGATTTGGTGATACTTCCAGGTATCTGATAATCTTTTTATCGCGATTTCTGCGTCGGCTATACGTAAGGATTCAGGTGGTGGGTATTGACAACTGTGATACGGGAAAGTAGAATATAGCAATTATGAAAAAACACCTGCCACCCAAACTCAACAGTGAAACCTTAAAACAGTTGGCGACAGAGAAACTGGTAGAGATGATCG
>NZ_JANMZH010000757.1:0-6437 GCF_031383065.1 Microcoleus sp. OTE_8_concoct_300
ATCTGATTGAAGATGAACCCGTAACTGTAGCGGAGTCTATTATGGATGACTTATCGGAGTCCGAAGAATTAGATAAGTCGTGCGATAATTTACTCAGCCAATTTAATTAAGGCTTCATAAACTATCAATTTCATATTGGCACAAATACTCTCATGTCGCTAGTCAACATTGACAGGGCTATCCGTTTGTCTGCCCCAGACGTAGAAGCTTTAATTCAAGGGCGAACGATTGCAGCCATAGTTTGGCGAACGTTTGAGCCGGGAGAACAATATGCACTCTATCCTGGCAATGTTTCAGGTGATTTGCCTTGCGATCAATATTATCGATCGAGCTTTTTACCCGCTGCTCAAAAGGCACTTGCTGAGTTAGATTCAGATAAAGTTTCGATCAAAGCTTGGGCTAGGTGCGAATTGTGCCAAATGGTAAATGAGTCTGAATCCTTAGAGGCTTTGTCGCGGTTAACAGTCTGGAAAACAGAGGCATTACAGCAAATTCTCCAGCAGCGTCCTTTTATTTTTGTAGCTTACCTGCGGGTTTATTTGCTGCCTCAGCCGCTGGAAATGCCAGTGCATCCCAGCGGCAATTTTGTACCTTTGCCAAAATCCCTAAATGTTACTGATTCAACGCCAGTGTTGAGCGAGTCTATCTTTGCTAAACGCCGTCAAAAGCTGGAAAAACTAGAGCCTCCTGAACATCCAGAATTGGAAGAGTTACAAAGTGCATTAGTGCATTTATCCACCACCAACCCAAAAGCCAAACAACTAGACGCAGAAATCAAAATATTTCTAGGTTGGAGTAGCGATAAGCCTGTAAAACTAATCAAACCGGATTTATCTTGGATAAATACCATAGCAGCTTTGGGAAATCGCACCAAAGAACTAGATACAGACAAAAGCAACTATCAAGCAGGAACAGACTTTGAAATTGTAGTGCGCGATAGCCTTGAGTTTTTGGGGTTTACCATAGATTATGCTCACAAAGGTGGTGCTGGTGGCTTAGATTTATTATGCTCAAAACCTTACCCCTTAGTTGGGGAGTGCAAAGCCGATAAAAAAATCCCTAATGATACAGCAGTTCAATTGCTGAATTTAGGAACGCTACGGCTCAAAGATAAAGAAATACTCGCAAAAGCAACTAAGTTGATTATTAGCCCTGGCGTTCCAACTACTCAACTTATGGATGCAGCCCAAATACACGGTATGGCAATTATGCACCCTGAAACGCTTGAAAAAATGGTTAAACTTCAAAGCAACTATCCTAACTCGGTAGACTTATTTAAACTGAAACAATACTTAAAACCGGGACAATCTGATGATGAAGTGGCTAAATATATTGAGCAAGTTGAACAAGAAGTTAAAGTGCGATCGCATCTTCTGAATATTCTGAAAACGTATCAGGAAAATACTGGTCATGAACGAGCAAGTGTCGATGCTCTTAGCGGTGCGTATTCAATGTCTAACCCACCCAAGAAGTTGTCCCGCAAAGAGTTGCACGAAATGTTAGTAGAACTTTCTTCTCCGCTGACAGGTTATGCAGGGCGAATTAAAGCCGAGAATTTAGGGCGCGATCGCTTTTATTTCCTGCGCGACTTGCCACTAGATGATTGAGATACGTCAAGGGCGATTCCCTTCGGGATAGCTTCGCTTCACGTACTTCATCCAATTTCCTACACAGCCTCAGGATCTACGCCCAATTCCCGTAACCTCGCAGCCAATCTTTCAGCCTTCTGCAATTGAGCTTGTTCTGCCTTAATTAACCCTTCCACCAATGGCGGAGCTAAAATTTCATTGACTGATAATCTCAGATTGGGAAATACTACAGATTCCATTTCCTCACCCGGCAAGTAATCTACCTGTGTATAAACGTCATCACCTTCGGGAAATGCCATAACTCGCACCCGCTGTCTGTTTTGTGTCGGATCAACAATCACATATTCCGGCACGTTAGCCTGTTCGTATTCTGTTCGTTTAAGTACATAATCTGCTCGCCGATCTTGGCTCACTACTTCTACTACAAATAAAGGTGTTTCGCTCAAGTCTAAGATGCCAGAACCGGGTCTAGCAAGAACTTGTTGCCACAAACTTTCTGTGCAAACAACTACATCGGGAATGCGGGATGTAGCATCTTCTGTTCTGACTCCCACAGAAGTTTTTACGACTAAATCCAGATTATGTTCAGCTAGGTAACGCTGCAATTTGTAAACCCAAAATTCGCAGATGCTTGTATGTAATGCGCTAGCCGTTGCCATCGGTATTAATTTGCCTTTGTACAGTTCGTATTTTACATCGTCCTTGCTTTGATAAACTCTGTATTCTTCAAAAGTTAATGTGGGCGAAGTATCGAGCTTTTGTTCTTCGACTGCTGGCACAACAGATTGAGACATATATTTTTACCTATCTCGATAGTTTGCTATTATACTAAATTGTAATTTTAACACTCAAGGCATTGATTACGAAAAGATCGATCGCCCTTATTGACAATCAAGCAATTTAGTTCGGGGCCCTCGGATTCATTTGTGGAGCGGAAAAAAAACTCCGAATCCCGATCGCAAGCCCTCGGATTTATCAGTGGAGTCGCTTTCTTCAATCTAAAATCTAAAATCGTGTGACTCTCCAATAACCGCACCCCGCCAGAGTTTTAATATTTTTCAAGATACAAACTAAATATCTGGTTCAGTTCACCATTTGGGCGATCGGCGTAATAAGGCTGTAGCTGCCTCACTGTCGAGAGGTTTAGAGAAAAAGTACCCCTGACCGTACTCGCAGCCGATCGCCCGCATTTGAGCCAATTGGACGGCGGTTTCGACACCTTCTGCCACTACCTCCATCCCCAAACTGCGGGCCAGCATGACGATCGCCCGCACGATTTCCAAATTTTCACCTCTTTCTCCGACGCGGCTGACAAAAGAGCGATCGACCTTCAAAATATTAATCGGGAACTTGTGCAAATAACTCAGAGACGAATAACCAGTGCCGAAATCATCAATGCACAGCTCAATCCCCAAGTCTCTCAACTGCGAAAGCATCGCCGCCGCCGCTTCCCCATCTTCCATCACCACAGTCTCAGTAATCTCCAACTTCAAACAGCGAGTGTCAACACCCGTTTCCTGCAAAACTTGCTTAATTTGCTCGATCGACTCGGGTTCCGAAAACTGCCTCCCGGAAAGATTTACTGCTACTGTCAATCGCGAATTTCCCACAGGTAAATTCAAACTCTGCCACTTGATAATTTGGCGGCAGCTTTCGTTCAAAACCCACAAGCCCAAAGGCATAATTAACCCAGTTTCCTCCGCCATCGCAATAAATTCCATCGGGGAAACTAAACCCCGTTCCGGGTGCATCCAACGCACCAGCGACTCAAATCCGATAACTGAGCCGGTTTTCAAACAAACGATCGGCTGATAATAAACAGTAAAAGGACATTCCAATTTAAAAGTATCCAATTGCAATTTCGGACGCTCTAACTCCCGATCTATTTCGCCCAGCGGCGAGTTTTCGTCCACCGCCTCACCTGCCAAATTTACTATCGAATATTTCAAATTCAGCTCTTCAACCGACTCCCGCAAATCGTTTTCCAAGTTCATCAAAGCCACAGCCCGAGTGTGCATCGAACTCGTAAACACCTCGTAGCGAGCTTTACCGAGAGCTTTGGCGCGGTACATCGCAATATCAGCATCGCGCAAAATATCTCCTGGCCACTGATATTTGTCGGTATTCAAAGCAATGCCGATGCTAGCAGTAATTAAAACTTTATTACCTTCCAAATAAAGCGGTCGTTCGATCGCCTTGAGAATTTCCTTTGCTTGGGCGATCGCCTCATCAACACCATTAATTTCCTCCAGCAAAATCACAAACTCATCTCCCCCCAGACGCGCCGCCGTATCACCAGGCCGCAAACAAGTCAAGAGACGGCGCGCCACAGCCACCAACAGCCGATCGCCGGTGCGGTGTCCCTGGCTATCATTAATCACCTTAAACCTGTCCAAATCCAGAAACAGCACCGCAAACTGATAGCTGGGATGCCGTTGCGCGCGGGCAAAAGCTTGCCCCAACCTGTCAGTCAACAAAGCGCGGTTCGGCAACTCCGTCAGCGCATCGTGCAAAGCATCGTGCAACAATTGGTCTTCAGCCACCTTGCGCTCAGTCACGTCGTGACAGTTGACCACAATTCCCCGCACCGAAGGTTCCTCGAGCAAATTCGTCGCCACCGCTTCTAACACGCACCAGGAACCGTCCTTGTGCTGCACTCGGTATTCCGCCAATCCCAGGCTAACTCTCGGCATTTGGATGACACCTTTGAACACTTGATCCACCATCGGCAATTCGTCAGGGTGAATCAAGTCAAATACAGACCGGCCGAGCACTTCCGCCGTCGGGTAGCCCAAAATCCGCTCTTGGGAAGGAGAGACATAGCGGCAAAAGCCTTTCTCATCGAGAATCACAATAATGTCTCTAGCATTTTCAATCAACGATCGAAAGCGCTTCTCGCTTTGCCGCAGCTCTTGTTCCGTGCGCTTGCGATCGGTAATATCGGTATTCATGTAAATCAGACCGACAATTTTCCCTGTACGGTCTTTAATAGCATCGGCCCGCAGCAGCACTTGCAAAATTTGGCCGCTTTTAGTGCGGTTGGTAATTTCACCTGACCAAGAATAACCCTGGGCGATCGTGTCGAGTACCTCGCGTGCGACTGCGGGGTCAGCAAAAACTGCCGATATACCTCCGGCTAGCTTAAATTGCTCGGCGGTTTCCCATTCAAATAGCTGAGAAAACGCTTGATTTTGATAGATGTGAGTGCCGTTGGCATCGCTGATGCCGATCGCGTCGCTCGAACTTTCCACCGCCTTGCGAGTCAGCACCAGAGCTTCTTCTGCCCGCTTGCGCTCGGTAATGTCTATCCCTACCATACAAGCTGCTTTGCCCTGATCGTACTTTTTAGCCACAATCAAATAGCATCCCGCCGACTGTCCGCCGTCGGTTTGCACCAGAGCGCTGAGTTCTTTAACCGTTTCCGTAGCGTCGCCGGCAAAAAACTCCACCACAAAAGAGTTAAAATCCGAGCTAGCGCCCAGAAAACCGATATCTTGACCGACAAAAGCCGACTGCGGCAAACCGTGCAGTTTGGCTAAGTGCTGGTTAACCCCCAAATAGCGCAAATCCGAGCTGATCCAAGATACTGTTCCCGGAACGGCTTCCAAAATCGTTTGCAGTTGGTCGTTAGCTTGCTGCAATGCTTCCTGCACTTCACATATGCCTTCGGACAAGTCCGACTGAACTCCTACGAAGTGAGTCAAATTAGCGTTGTTGTCTCGCACGGGAGATAGCGACAATTTTGTCCAAAAAGGAGTGCCGTCTTTGCGGTAATTTTTGATTGTTGTCTGGATTTCTCGACCTTGGCGCAAGGCCTCGCGGATCTTAGCTACGGTAGTTCGATCTGTATCGGGGCCTTGCAAAAATCGGCAATTGCGCCCCAAGATTTCACTGGCACAGTAACCTGTAATCCGTTCAAAGGCCGGATTGCAATAAATTATGGGACAATCGGGTGCATTGGCGTCAGCAATCACAATGCCACTGCTAGTAGCTGCCAAGGCTCGATCGCGCAGCCACAGTGCTTCTGATGCAGAATGGCGATCGCCGGCACTCCCCACTTCACCTAAATTAGAAATTGACTGGTTCTCCCGATCTCCCATCAGCCGAACTTTCAAGCAAACCTTTACAATTTCCGAGTTGCTTCTTACTTTAGCGTTTTTCAGGGTTCGCGCCACGTAAATTCTATATTGGTATTTAATTGACCTCTCCCTGGGCTAAAGCCACAGGGATTCTAAACTGTTGCTACAGTTCGGGCTAAAGCCACTTCCTTCCACTTTTTAGTTTTGGTTTCCCAGATGCGAAATCTGGTAGCAAGGGTCAAAACTTGCCTACAGACCTTGACTAGGCACAAGCCTAATTGTGTCTCTACTTTTTTGAGAATGTTTGCGGCTCCATTCAAATCAGCGTTGATGAATTTTCCTGTACCAGTGCGATACATACCGCGCTTGACTCGTTTCCCGCTTGGTGTCCACCCTTCAGGTTTTGCGCCGAAAGTAGGCAAAAAATCACCGTCTAGGAAACTAGCTTTGCTGGTATAGGATTCCTCTGCTTCAACAAACTCAATGCCATGATACTCGCACAATTGCTTAACTCTTTGCTTGAGTTTCGCAGTGGGGATTTGAACAAAAGATTGAGTCGTTTTCCCAAGTGTTGCTTTTTGTCTTTGTCCTTGATTCCAGCCAAAAATTACTGTACCTATCTGATGTTTAAGCTGTTGTGCATTTAAAACGCATATTGGTATAATATAACATAATGATATTCAGAAAAAGTGAATGCCTGCTAAAAACTTTCTAAGTTCCGAAACAAAGGAAACTCTTCAACAAGTATTAAAAGAGCATGAGCATCCAG
>NZ_JANMZH010000765.1:0-32773 GCF_031383065.1 Microcoleus sp. OTE_8_concoct_300
CGATCATCTCTACCAGTTTCTCTGTCGCCAACTGTTTTAAGGTTTCACTGTTGAGTTTGGGTGGCAGGTGTTTTTTCATAATTGCTATATTCTACTTTCCCGTATCACAGTTGTCAATACCCACCACCTGAATCCTTACAACTGAACACCCTACATTGCGCTAAATAGATCCAAATTCAGATAAAATACTTCGGAACCGTCAGGTGCGCGAATTAACTTTTCTATGACCGGAGGCAGTTGCTGTTGACGGTACAATTCGGGAATTTCGCAGAAGCTTTCTTCGGAAATTTCCAAAATTTTTGGCATATCAGGAATGGGAAACCCCAACCGATCGCTCTTATTTAAAGTGCAAATAATCAGGTAGTTGCAGTCAACAATGCTCCGACTGCTGGGAAATATTTGGGATAAATTAATCAGGGTAATTAGTTCTTCTTGATGTCGCACTAAACTATTACCGCTAGGTAACAGACCGTAGGAATTAAAGTCTTTGACAATGCGTTCCACTCGTTCAATAGGAACAGCATAGTAAACATTTCCTAGTTCAAAGGAAACCAATTTTTTAGAAGAAAGTCTAACATAGCCTTGTTTCTTGCTCCGGAATCGGCGATTGTAATTGGCGTGAGTCATTGGATTTTAGATTTTAGATTTTAGATTTTAGATTTTTTGATTTTTGATTTTAGTAGGGTGCGCCAGGTCGCGCATTTTACCGCTATAATTGGCGTATCAAACCACTTTTAGATTTTAGATTTTAGATTTTAGATTTTTTGATTTTTGATTTTAGTAGGGTGCGCCAGGTCGCGCATTTTACCGCTATAATTGGCGTATCAAACCACTTTTTGCCTAAGTTGTGTTTGAGATTGGGAATTATTTGATGGGAGATGTGAGATTTTTGATGAGATTATTTAGTGTTTTATTAATTTGGGGATGGCTTGTAAAAGTTGGGCTTCGCTGTAAGGTTTGGTGAAGTATTGATTGGCGCCTAATTCCATTGCCATTTGCCGATGTTTTTCGCCGCTGCGGGATGTCAGCATGGCTACGGGAATATTAGCAAACCGATGGGTCCCTCTGATCGATCGCAACAATTCAAATCCATCCATCCGGGGCATTTCAATATCCACGATCGCCAAACTGCAATCAAGACCATTTTGCAACTTTTCCAGGGCATCCACGCCGTCTTTAGCCTGTACCACCCGGTAGCGAGCACGAGTCAGCGTCAGAGACAGCAACTGCCGAATTGTATAGGAATCGTCCACTACCAAAATCAGCGGTGACTGACTCCCACTCGGCGCCATCTCCTGCACTGTACCGGACACAGCGGCGCTAGAACTATTTGCCGAAGGTTGACCCACCAAATCGTCCACATCCAGAATAGTCACCACGCGCCCGTCCCCCAAAATCGTACTCCCCAAAACCCCACGAGGCTTGGATAGAGGCGGCGGCAAAGGTTTAACCACAATCTCCTGCTGGCCGATCAGCCGTTCCACAGCCACCGCCAGCATTCCTTCGGGAGAAGCCAAAACCAGGACGGGAATTTCCTCTAGGCTCAAAGGGTCAGGAGAGGGGGCATCCGGCGCGACGACGCTGTATTCGAGCAAATCTTGCATCCTCACCAAACGAATAAATTCCTGCCGCCACCACAGCATCGGCTGATTGCCGGCGATGTGAACTTCCGAGGCTTTAATGTGCAAAATTTCCTCTACTGCATCCAGCGGCACTGCTATTTTATTGTGATCGGTCTTCACCATCAATGCATCAGTAATCGACAGCAGCAGCGGCAGTTTGATGATAAAACTCGTACCTTTTCCCAGGCGAGAGTCAACCTTCACAGTCCCCCGCACAGTCCGCAAATTTGTTCGCACCACGTCGAGTCCGACTCCCCGCCCCGAAAGGTCGCTGACCCCTTCTGCAGTGCTGAAACCCGGCCAAAACAGAAAATCGTAGAGTTCGGCAATTGAAAATTCTTGAGCTTGTTCCTCCGTCGCCAAACCCTTTGTGACAATTTTACGGCGAATGATTTCCGGGTCAATGCCTTTGCCGTCATCGGTGACAGTAATAAGAGTCTGCCCGCCTTGGTGGCGGGCTTCTATTTCAATTTGACCGCTGGCGGGCTTGCCGATTGCTTGCCGAACTTCGGGCATTTCGATGCCGTGGTCAAAAGCGTTTCTCACTAAGTGTATTAAGGGGTCGCGCAAAGCGTCGAGCAAACTTTCGTCAATTTTGGTATCTCTTCCCAGTAGCAGCAGGTTGACATCTTTCTCGTATGTGAGGCACATATCCCGGAGGGCTCTGGGCAAGTGATCGACGGCGCGACTGAAACTTACGACTCGCAACTGCATGACGCGGCTGCGCAGTTGGTCGGTAATGCGGCGCAGTTGGTCGGTACTGCGCTCGAATTTCATGGCTAAGCTGTCTAATTTGGTGGCGGATTGAGAAATTGCTTGGGCAGTTTCGATGACTTCTGCGGCTGTCGAGTGGAACTCTGTATAACGATCCATCTCTAAGATATCGAAGTGACCATGGGGCACAGAGGATTTGCCGTTAGCAATCATTGGGAATTCTGTTTCTGCTGCTGCAAGTTTTCCCAATCCAGACGAACCGTTTCCCCCTCTCCAGTCTGCAAAACTCAGTCTGTCGTATTCTTCTCGCAACTGACCGCCGAATTGGTTCAAATCTAGGATACTGCGGCGGATGCGCTTGACTTCGCTGCGCAGTTCGGATTCTTGAAGTTCTAAATTTGTACGGTTGATGACTAATTCTCCGACTAGATTCACCAATTCATTTAAGCGTTCTAAGTCTACGCGGATTGTCGGCCTTTGCGGGTTGGGGACTGGGGGAGAGGGGGAGGGGGGGAGTCGGGGGGTGTGGGAGAGGGAGGGGGGAGTGGAGGAGTCGGGGGGTGTGGAGGAGTTGGGGGGTGTGGGGGAGTCGGGGGGTGTGGGGGAGTCGGGGGGCGTGGGGGAGGGCGAGATGGAGGGGATGTCGATCGCCCTTCCTTCCAACAGTTGTTGGCGTGCGGTTTGCAAGTTTTGGGCGATCGTCCAACCCTCGGATTGCAACCGTTCTAGAGTCAAGTCTGGAGAGTCGATCAAATCTCGGAGGGGTTCGGCGACTTTCCCAAAATCCGGCAATTGCAGCATTCCAGCCAAACCGGAGAGTTGATAGTAAACCTGGTTTAGGGCGGTCACGCTTTTTGCCAAATCTGCCTCAGAAGCTTGGGAAAGGTCGGTTTCGAGGCGATTGAAGAGTGGGAGCACATCGTGTTCAAAAATCAGTTTCAGGGTTTCCGGGGCGGGCGATTGGCTGGCTGCGGGGACTGGCGACTGTTCTGGCTTGCCGTACTTGGCCTCGAACTCAGCGAAAATTTGGGCGATCACCTCCAAGTTTTCCGTTTGATCGGGAGTTGTGACATCGGAGTGTTGAATTGATTCGAGGGCAATCTTTTTGAGAGCATCCACGCCTTGCAGCAAAACACTCACAGTAGTCGGTTCCAGGACCGACAAGTCTGTGCGATCGCGCAAAATGACAAAACAGTCCTCCAGCGTGTGAGCCGCCGCCGATACGTTTTGAAAGCCCAACATCGAACCCGCACCTTTAATCGAGTGAGCCGCCCGAAACATTTCTTTAACTGCCGCTTGTCGCTCTTTCAACCCTGCAGCTTCCATCGCCAGCAGGTTCGTCTCCATTAACTGGAGAAACTCTTCGCATTCTGCGGTAAAAGCATCTATTAACTCGTTTAAATCGTCATCATTCATATTAGTCTGTTGTCTGTTGACTGTTAACTGTTGTCTGTTAACTGTTGTCTGTTGACTGTTAACTGTTGTCTGTTGACTGTTAACTGTTGTCTGTTGGCAGTTTTTTTATATATGATGTCCCGTTATCAGAAAATTGGGTTGAAAACCCTGTCCTTGTAGGACGGCTTTTTTCCATTGTTAAGTAAAATAACAAATCCATCTTAACAAATGAATATGGTAGAATAACCAAATCAGACAAGATGTAAAAACCTACCCCCGGACTGGGGGAAAGTCTACGCCCAAAACATTTTTGAGGAGATATGACTACGCACCTATGTGCTCAGAGTAGTCAGCCTGGGAACCCTAGCGATAGGGATATTAAGACTGAAATGTCTTAAGAATCCCCGTGCCTTAAGGCCGAGGAGTGTCAATTAACTGTAATTGTTGCCAGGTGGGTTCACGATTATCTATAAATTCGCATTCAGGATATTTGTCAACCCGCCCCGACAACAACGATAGTTCTTAGTGAGTCGTATAACAGTCAACAGTTAACAGTCAACTGTCAACTGTCAACTGTCAACTGACTAACTGCGGAAATTCGCCACCGACTTTTGCAATTTGCTGACCGAACCAGACAGATCGTCCAAAGAAGCCTTGACATCCGCACCTTTTTGTGCGGTCGTATTAGCAATCTCGTTGACTTGCTGCATACTGTGAGAAACTTCCTCAGCCGAAACAGTTTGCTTCGCAGATGCGCGAGTAATATTCTGCACCAAAGCATTCATTTCGCGACTAACTTCGATGATGGCATTGAGGTGAGTTTTAGCTTCGCTTGCCAGCTTAGTGCCTTCGACTACCTCCAGCGTCCCCGATTCCATTGCCTTCATCACGCGGCTGATTTCTTCTTGAATTGTAGCGACAATTTCGGAGATTTCCTCAGTAGCGCCGGCCGATCTTTCTGCTAATTTCCGCACTTCTTCGGCGACAACTGCAAAGCCTAAACCTTGTTCGCCGGCTCGCGCCGCCTCAATAGTAGCATTCAGAGCTAATAAATTAGTTTGCGAAGCAAGTTGAGAAATCGAAGTCACAATTTTGCCAATTTGCTGCGAAGATTCGCCCAAACGCTTCATCATTTTTGAGGTAGAGGCGATCGTCACCCGGAGTCCGTTAATGCCTTCGACAGCTCGATCGACCGCCAGACCGCCCACTTCAGCCGTTTGAGAAGACTGCTGGGCCACCGTTTCGGCGCGCACCGAAACATCTCGCACGTCGCGGATCGAATTCACAATCCGCTCGATTTCCCGCATGATGGCAGATATTTTTGTGGCTTGAATTTCCGCCTGTTGAGTGAGTTGACTGGTATTGTTAATTGACTCGCCGGTGGCAGATGTTACCTGTTCGGCTAAAGTTTGAATTCCCGTTACCACCTTCCGCAGAGAACTGATTAAGAAGTTGAAAGAGTCGGCGACAGCACCTAAAACGTCGTTAGTCACTTCCGCCCTGACTGTCAAGTCGCCTTGAGCAGCGCCTTTAATTTCTCCCAACAATTTGAGGACTTGCTGCGTCAGAGAATCAGCTTCAGCTTTGCGTTCTGCTGCCAATTTTTCCAGTCGTTCTTCTGCCTCTTTGCGCTCGGTGATGTCAAAGCGAATGGCGATATATTTGACTATTTTGCCACTGGTATCAAAGATGGGGGAGATCGTCGAATCTACCCAGTAAAACGAGCCATCTTTGCGTCGGTTTTTGATTTCCCCTTTCCACACCAAACCGCGAGAAATTGTCACCCACATTTCTGTAAAAAATGATTTGGGATGGTAGCCCGAATTGATGAGGCTGTGGTTGTGGTGCAGGAGTTCTGCCAGGCTGTAACCGGATATTTCACTGAATCTGTCGTTGGCGTAGGTAATCATGCCTTGGACATCAGTTTCGCTGACGATCGCCGATTCGTCTAGGGCATTTTGCCGCGTTTTGAGTTCTTGCAGCAAGCGTTCCTGTGTCTCGGCCAACTGCTGCATTCGCTCCTGGGATGCTCTTTGTTCGGTGACGTTGCGGCAAACGACTACGCCGCCTTTAAGCGCCCCCGTTTCGTCTTTGAGCGGCCGGCCGTTAACTTTCACCCACACACCGTCAGGCTTGCCTGCGTGGCGGGTGAAAAGGTCTACGTCGTCAACAGCTTCTCCTCGAACCGTGCGCGCTAAAGGTATTTCGGCTGGGGGAAAGGGAGTTACGGTATCGGGCAAGAATAAACCGTATTTTTCCGACCATTCGTTCGGACGATATTCTGTCGCACCCATGCCAAAGATATCTTGGGCGGCGGGGTTGAACAAAATAAAATTGCTATTTTCGTCGGCAGCAATTATGCCGTCGCCAATGCTGTTTATTAGCAGTTGCAAGAGATTGCTTTGTTGGCGAAATTGCGCTTCGGAACTGGCTAATTGGGCTGTTGTTGTTTCCAGTTGCACCATCGCGTGTTTGCTTTCGGTAACGTCGCGAGCCACTGCATATATGAACTTTTGTTCGGCTTCAGGTCGCGCTTTCCACGACAGCCACTTGTAGGAACCGTCTTTGCAGCGGTAGCGATTTTCAAAAGCGATTGTTTCGACGCCGCTGGATAATTTGCCGGTTTCGGCTATGGTTTGTTCGTGATCGTCTGGATGGACGAAATTGAGAAAAGGTTGGTCTTCCAGTTCTTCTAGGGTGTAGCCGAGGGTTTTTACCCAAGCGGGATTGACGCGCTTGAAGTTGCCTTGAAAATCTGCAATACAAAGCAAGTCTAGGGAAAGGGTAAAAAATCGATCGCGCTCTATTTCTGCTTTTTTGCGATCGGTAATTTCGATCGCCACACTCCCGATACCGATGGGTTTGCCGTCAGATCCGGGCAAAGGAAAGTATGACGCCAGCCAATCTCGCACGACGCCCGGTTCGTGGAAGAGCGAGCCCGACACCTCAAAGTTTGACAACGGTTGGTTGGTGGCGAGAACCTGCTGCAACAGCGGGTCTAGGTTATCGCTCATTTCGGGTACAATTTCCCTCAGCGTCTTACCGAGGTGTTCGGCAACTGAGAGGCCGGTGGTTTCCGCTACTTTTTCGTTGACTTGCACGAAGCGCAACTGCTCGTCAAAAATACACATTGAGGTGGGGGCGGCTCTGAAAAATGCGTCAAAGCGACTTTGACGCAAAACTAATTCTCGTTCTAGGGCTTTGCGATCGCTGATGTCGCGGCCTTCTGGAATTAGCATCAAGACTTTGCCAGTGTGGTCTTTGATAGGTTTGATCGAGAAGTCAACGGTTGCTACTGCACCGCCGGCAACTAGCACGTCCACTTCGTAGCGGACTACCTCGCCGGCGGCTGCAGAGACGATCGCTTCTCGTATCTGTTGCTTGGTTTCTGGGGAAATCTGCCACCACAGGGTTTCCGAAAACGGAACGCCTATTATTTCTTCGCTCCGCAGGCCTGCGGCGGCGAGGGCTGTTTGGTTGGCTTCCAAAACGGTGCCGTCCGGTTTGAGCAGACCTATGAATTGGAACGATTGGTCGAAAATGGCTCGGAATAGTCTTTCGCGATCGCGCAGCATCTCTTCTGCCCGTTTGCGATCGCTGATGTCGCGAGTAACTGTTGCCAACCCGATCGGCTCGCCGGTTTCTGGGTTTTTGACGGTAAATATGGTGAAGTCAACCGGAATGTTTTCGCCGGTTTGAAAGTTCCTCAAGTGGAATTCACCCTGCCAAAAACCGTCTCGCACAGTAGGCGGCAGGATTTCTTCTTTGAAAAATTTAACATCTTCTGCTGAGAAGAACTCATAAACAGTTTTGCTTTTGACTTCTTCAATATTTGGCAATCCTACTAGTTTCATTCCAGCGACATTCAAGTATGTTGCCTCTCCCTCCAGGGTAGCCGTGCCGATAAAATCCGAGCTGCTTTCTACGATCGAAATCAATCTTTGCTTTTCGATTTCGGCTTGCTTGCGCTCCGTGATATCGTTGTTAGTTTCTAAAATTGCTTTCGGTTTTCCCTGTTCGTCTCGCTGCAAATTCCAGCGGCTGAATACGGTGATTTTGGTGTCATAATTGGTGGTGTGAATTATTTCTCCTTCCCAATAATCCTGCTCTTCTAACTGTGCCGAGATAGCTGCTAAAGGCTGGGGGAAAATGCTGTGCAATAGAGTATAAGTGCTTTTCCCCAAGGCTTCTTTTTTTGTCCAGCCGTACATCCGTTCGGCTCCCTGATTCCAATAATTAATCGTGCCGTCCATATCCCGAACGATCAAGGCGTCGCTGGCAAGGTCGAGCATGTGCAAGTTCTGCTGCAAGGCTTCTTCTGCGCGCTTGCGTTCTGTAATGTTGCGGGCGATCGTTGAGAGAAATTCAACTTCAGAATTCTCAGATTTGTGGGCAATAATTACTTGAGAAACTGGTATTTCTTCGCCGTCTAAACTCTGCCAAACTGTCTCGCCACTCCACACCCCGTCCCGGCAAGCTGCGGGGATACCGACGTTCACAATAGTGTCGATACTTTTGGGGGATGTCAGGTCAGAAACGTTGATTCCGGTTAAATCTGCGTGCTGGCCAACTCCCAACATTTCTCTGGCTGCGCGGTTGAGATAAATGGCGCGCTGTTGGGAGTCGGCCATGCCTACCCAGTCTGTTGTGGTTTCTAAAATTGCTTTGAAGCGCAATAGTTCTTGTTCAGATTGGCGGCGATCTGTGATGTCGCGCGCGACGCCGAGCATTCCTAAAATGTTGCCTTGTGCATCTTTGAGGGGTAATTTCTGGGTGTCGAAGGTGTGTACTTTGCCGTCGGCTAAGGTGCCTAAGTCGTTGGAGCCCGGCGCGAGGTGGTTCTGGGT
This sequence comes from Microcoleus sp. OTE_8_concoct_300, assembly GCF_031383065.1. Taxonomy (NCBI): domain Bacteria; kingdom Bacillati; phylum Cyanobacteriota; class Cyanophyceae; order Oscillatoriales; family Microcoleaceae; genus Microcoleus; species Microcoleus sp. OTE_8_concoct_300. The sequence continues at coordinate 8,579 of NZ_JANMZH010000765.1, forward strand.
GCGGAAGTTTTGGATTTGGTTCTGGGAATCGGTTTCGGCGTGGAAGTTGGGGAAGATTCGATCGACCGATATGCCGATTTCTGCGTCGTCTTTGCCGATAATTTCTGCTTGAGTTTTGCCGAAGACGGCGGCGAAACCTGCATTCACTAGGGTGTAGCGCAAGTTTCCATCTTTGACGAAGATGCAGTCTGGCGTAGCGTCAATGACTGTGCGCAGCAAGCTTTGGGAGGTTTGTGCTTCTGCGAGTGTGTGCCGCAGTTGTTCTTCCATTTGCACGCGCTGGGTGATATCTCTAATCGCGCAAACGAGAAATTTTTTACCGTCGGCATCTACAAAGGTAGATTTTTTGGCGGAGACAAAGCGGGTGTTTCCTGCTGGGTCTGTGATGGTTTTTTGGCTTTCGCTGCTGCTATTTGCCAAGAAAGCTAATTCGGCTTTTTCTCGCTCTGCCTCTGCTTCCTCTTTGGGCAAGAACTGGTTGTAGCCTTTGCCAATTAGTTCTTCTCTGCTGTGACCTATGTATTGACAAAACGCATCGTTTAATGTTATCCAGTGGTGCTGTTCGTCTTTGACGTAAATCGGGTCGGGGATGGTGTTGAGGATGTTGTTTAAGAATTGTTCTGAAGCTTTTAATTGCTCTTGGACTGCGGTGCGATCGAGAATTTCCTGTTCCAATTGTGCGTTAGTTTGCAGTAGCTGCTCGGTTCTTTCATTCACTCGCTGCTCTAGTTCTGCGGTTAGCTGCTGCAATGCCGCTTCTGCCTGTTTGCGCTTGGTAATTTCGCGGCCTTCGGCGAGGATTTGAAATACTTCTCCTGTTGCATTTAACAGCGGCTTAAACGACACGTCAATTACTTTCACATGGTTGTTGGAGTCGGTGATTTCGTATTCTTCCCGGACAAACTGGCCGGCCGAGACTTGTTTAATGTTTGTTTTTAGGCGCTGCTGGTTGGTTGGAGATGATGCCCACCCAGGTGTCAGCCAAAATTTCATTCCCAGCACTTCTGATGCTGGGAAATCGCCCAATTCTAGCGCTGTCTGATTTGCTTCGATCAGAGTACCGTCTGGCTCCAATAATGCGATCGCTTGAAAAGCTTGGTCGAAAATTGCCTGAAATCGCTGGGTAGTTTCGCTCAGCGCTTGTTCTGTTTCTTTTTTAGAGCTAAGGATTTGCTTGGAACCTACTAAGAAGCCATAGCGGTTGGACAAACTCAAAAAAGCGATCGCCGCAATTACAGTTATCCAATCGGACACAGTTTGCGCCATCAGAGAGTGCGGCAGTCCTAGGTATTCGGCGGCGTGGCCGCTGTAGCCGAAAGCGCAAGTCCAAAATATGCCTGCTGTGGCTGTGGCGAAGATGTCGAACCCGAATTGACGGTTTCGCCACAAACCTAAGCTGATTATCCAGGCGATGGCAAAGTAACACGCACAAATGATGACATTAGCAGCCCCAGCTACCAGCGATGAGGAGAAGTCAGGCAATGTCAGGGTGAAAGTCGTTGCGATCCAGGTATAGAGAAGTTCGATCATAAAATTAAGGATTGGCAAATCGGATACAAGCGATCGTTAGTTAAAATTATTGATGGAAAGCGATTGCAGACTTATCTGTATGGTAGATTTTTACCAGCGTTCGGAATGGGCGATCGCTTCTACATCGACAATCATTAGCAAGCGTCCTTCGGAATTGTAGAGACCTTTTAAGAATGGAGCTAACTCGGGACTGACATCTAGTGCTGAGACAATGCGATCCGGATTGAGAGGTAAAACTCCTTCGACGCGGGAGACGGCCAATCCCATCCGCATTCTCGACAATCTCACGTCTCGCGGATCGGGCGCTTCCAGCACTAAGATGCGGCTGCTTGGGTGGTAGATATCAACCGACTCAATGCCGGCAAACACTCCGAAGTCTGCTGCTGCTAAGATTTCGCCCCGCAAGTTGGTTAATCCCAGCAAAAATGGCAGGGTGTTGGGAACCGGGGAAATCGGTTGTTCCTTGAGGGAAAGGACTTCTCGCACTGCCTCTAATTCTATGGCGAACAGACTGCCTCCTTGACCGAACAGGAGAAATTGCTTTGTTCCACTTGTCTGATTCCCTGCCGCGGGGGGAGCCGTTGTGTTCATGGCTTATTTTTAGTTTCTAGTCTAGCTTACAAATTAGAGTTTTGCTTTGGGCGCGAAAGCCGATCGCTCGCGACGAGTTTTTCAGCATCAGTTTTTGGGAATTAAATGCTTCGGTTAAATAAATCCTAGGTTTGGCAAATAAGCAGGTAGCTATCATTAAACATAAAACTTTTAGGGGCATCAAAAACCCAGTTTCTTAAAAAAAACGGGGTTTGTGGGTATAATGTTTTTTGGGAAGCTGCCCATCACTTTATATTCTGTTTATGCCGAAAGCAGGCGCTGCACGATGTTGACGAGTTGCTGAGGTTCAAAGGGTTTGCTGACGTAAGCGTCGGCGCCTAAATCGGTTCCCCAAGCTTTATCGATCTCGGTGTTTTTATGAGTACAAAATACTACGGGCAAGTGTGCAGTTGCGCGATCGCCCCGCAATTCTCTGATCACTTCAAACCCGTTCATTCGCGGCATCACTACGTCTAAAACGACCAGGGAAGGACACACTTTTCGGATCAGGGCGATCGCCTCTTCGCCGTCGCCAGCCCGCATCACCTCCAGTCCCGCATCTTGAAGAATGCGGCAGATGATTTCTAGTTCGCTCTTGACATCGTCCACTACTAAAACTTTTGACATGATTCCACACTTCCTTGCTGTTGTTGACGGCCGACTATATTTATTCAGAAGCTGACGCGATCGGCGGCTGTGAGACTAGACCGCTTTGCGAACAAATAAATGTACTTCCAAATATAATATAGCCGATCGCATGGCTCAAGGTTGGCTGTCAGCGATAAAAAGCGATAACAATTTACTTCGCTCACGGAATCGCCCTGAATAAATTCATCGGTAATTGGTAATTGGCTTTCCTCAAACGAACAGCTATTACTATAACCATCGGTGGGAATAGAAAACCCGGATTTTTTAGGATATTTTTTTAGCTTTCTTCCGACTTATCTAGTTGTCATTGCTCGCGATGACGGAAACCACGTCAAACCCTGCAATTGCTTTCCTGCGGCTCGCGAAAGCTAACCCACCGCGAACAATGACCTCATCAATTAGCAATTAGCAATTAGCCATTCCCCATTATCAATTACCTGTTCCCCAAATTCAAGCTGCGATAATTACTCGCAAATTGCCCGGTTTTTTAGGAACCCGACAAGCGGTTGAGTAACCCGAGCGCTCAAATGAACAATCGAGCCAAGTTGAGCATACTATTAAGTTATTTAGCCAAAGTTTTTGAATCGATTCGGCCAGGGGAGAAGCGATAATTCGTAATTAATTTTCGGGAGCGTAAGCTGTTGAGCATTTAAATAGAATGTCAACAAACAATCTAAGTCTTGTGGGGTGGGCGTCTCGCCCGCCCTGAATATGCAATTTAAATGCGTGACAGCTTACTAAGCTGTTGCGGCATTTAAATTGTATGTCAAAAAAAATCAAAGTCTTGTGGGGTGGGCGTCCCGCCCGCGGAGAATATACAATTTAAATGCGCGACAGCTTATCCTAAATTTAACATCATTTGCAGCAGTTGAAAAATACTGCCAGGAGCGATCGCTCGGGCTGTGGCGCTCCTAGTGGCCAAAAAGTTCGGGGGCACCCTCCTAGGCTTGCAGCAATATCATGTCAAATCAGCCGTGAGCTACTTCTAGAGCTGATTCGATGCGGCGATCGCCATCCCAAAGCTGTCAAAGCGTTGTCCTGTGACCAGACAGAGCCTGTGTGGTAGCCTATGGGATTGTAGGCGGGAGATTTGGAGGATAGGGGGCCAATTCCCCAAGCGCCGAGTGGGCGATCGCGATCGACCACTCGGTTATAGGTGACTCCGCAGTAACTACAAATCTTTTTTCTCTAGTTAAATAGTATCTATAGCGGTTCTCAAGCGTGGTGAGGTATGGGGGAAAGTCCTAGGCCCATGCCCACGGAGGCCTATGCCCTATGCCCACGGAGGCCTATGCCCGCGAGAGCACCTCATGTTACTGAGAAAGGCTATAGCATTATTACTAAGAGTGGCTTCCCATTTTTTCAAAAGTTTAATTTTCTTGATTTTGTGACTCTCGACTTTGACATTAAATTTTGATGTAGAGCGCCTTGAGGTAATGCTTCCTTCTTTTCATCATATCATTTTTTTCGGCAGACTGCCAACAAACAGTTAAATTCATGGAAGAAACTTAACTTTTCTTAAAATAGGCAAAAAAAGTGAAACGGTAGGGCAAAAATCAGAATAAAATTGACCAAACTAATATAGTAACCGCCCAAACGGTGAGGGCGTTCTTAATTGCTGAAACATGAGCTGAAGATTGCAACTTCCTTGTTCCTCGTTCCTTCTTCCTTCCTTCAACATCTGCTATACCCCAGCTAAAACGATAATAGGACTCAGGCAGAAACCGGGTGTTTGCGTAAAATAACCGGGTTTATTGAGTGTTGTGTATAAGTTTGGGATAAGTAAACCCGCCGTGCGTTTAATTTGTCCTCGCACAGCTATCTGCTGTGGATTCCTAACTCTGTCAGTGCCTTGCGGAAATGGTGCTGGCTAAATTATTTAATCAGCGCAACGCAGAGCTAATTAAAATTATCTAGGGGGCTGTTACTACTGGTAGTGATGGAAAATTTCCCAGTTAATAGACAGCACGATGAATCGATTTGAGATTTGAGATTTGAGATTTGAGATTTGAAGAAAGCGCTCCCACTGATAAATGCGGGGGCTGGTGATGAGCATTCCGAGCTTTTTTCTCGCTTCACGGATGAATCAGTCGATTTGAGATTTGAGATTTGAGATTTGAGATTTGAGATTGAAGAAGTTTTTGAGATTGAAGAAAGCGACCTCACTGATAAACCCGGGGGGGCTGGCGATGAGGATTCAAAGCTTTTTTCTCGCTTCACGGATGAATCAGTCGATTTGAGATTTGAGATTTGAGATTTGAGATTGAAGAAGTTGAAGAGATTGAAGAAAGCGACCTCACTGATAAACCCGGGGGCTGGTGATGAGCATTCGGAGCTTTTTTCTCGCTTCAGGGATGAATCCGGGGGTTCCGGACTAAATTGCTTGGTTGTCAAATTCATCGGTGATAGAGAGACAGCGATCTGCTATAATAAAAGCCTAGAGGAAAAGAACACGCTCAGACCCGAAAATATGGTTGCCATCCAAAGAAATCTCAACATTGCCGCCCTAGAAGCAGAATACAGTCAAAAAACACCGCGAGAAATTCTCAAATTTGCCCTAGAAAACTTTGACAATATCTCAATTTCTTTCAGCGGGGCTGAAGATGTAGTTCTGATCGATATGGCCTCAAAAATTACCAAAAATTTCCGTGTTTTCACCCTCGACACCGGACGCTTGCACTCAGAAACCTATCAGTTTTTGGATCAAGTCAGAAAACATTACGGTATTAAATTAGAAGTAATGTTTCCCGATGCAGCCGAAGTACAAGCCCTAGTAGAAGAAAAGGGATTGTTTAGTTTTTATCAAGACGGTCACAAAGAATGCTGCGGTGTGCGGAAAGTCAAGCCGCTGCGCCGTAAACTGAATACTCTCGATGCTTGGATTACTGGTCAGCGGAAAGACCAAAGTCCCAGTACCCGCAACGGTATTCCGGTCATTGAAGTTGACAGTGCATTCTCAACTCCCGACCATGAATTAATTAAATTTAACCCCTTAGCAAACTGGTCTTCGGCAGAGGTTTGGGAATACATTCGCGCTTTGGATGTGCCTTACAACAAGTTGCACGAACGCGGTTTTGTCAGCATTGGTTGCGAACCTTGTACGAAGCCGGTATTGCCGAACCAACACGAACGCGAAGGTCGCTGGTGGTGGGAAGAAGCGACGGTAAAAGAGTGCGGTTTGCACGCTGGTAACGCACAAAAATAGTAAAGAGATTAGTCGTAGGGTGCGCAAGAATAAATGCGCATCACATAAATAGTAGGGTGCGCAAGACCGCGCACCTTACTCAAGAATAAAGGCGGAACACACAAATAGTAGCCTAAGAATTCGCAATTACAAGAAATAAAAATTAAGATAAGCTGGCAACCGAACTTTGATAGGATGATTAACATTCAGAAAAGTTTTTAAGCCAGGTACTTATGCTCGCCTCAACTAGCGAATTGCTGAACACGGCCCGGAGAAACGCTTATGCGATCGGCGCTTTTAACGTCTACAACCTCGAAGGAGTAAAAGCCGTCATCGATGCCGCCGAAGCGCTGCAAAGTCCTGCTATGCTGCAACTTCACCCCAGCGCCCTCAAATACGGAAAATCGCCTTTAGTCGCGCTTTGCATGGAAGCCGCACGCAAATCTTTAGTGCCGATCGCAGTACACTTAGATCACAGCACCTCAGAAAAAGACATTCATCTCGCCCTAGACGCCGGCATCAAATCAATTATGGCAGACGGTTCTCCTTTGCCCTACGAACAAAATTTAATATTTACTCGCGAAATGACTAAATTATCCCACGCTAACGGTGCGGTAGTTGAAGCAGAAATCGGCAGAATTAGCGGCACGGAAGACGGTTTGACAATCGAAGAAAAAGCCGCAAAAATGACAGATCCATTGGAAGCAGTAGAGTTTATCAAAGAAACTAAGGTGGATTTTTTAGCAGTAACAATTGGCAACGTTCACGGGAAATATTTCAGCGAACCAAAACTCGATTTCCCGCGTTTGGCAAAAATCCGCGCTTCTGTTCCAGTGCCGTTAGTGCTACACGGTGCTAGCGGTTTGCCGGAATCAATGATTAATCAATCTATTAAATTAGGAGTATCTAAATTTAATGTGAATACGGAAGTTCGCGAAGCTTATATGGACGTGTTAAAAACTAGCAGTTCTTTGTCAGATCCAGATTTGTTGGAAGTAATGGAAAAGGCGATCGATGCCATGGGATCGGTCATTTCTGACAAACTGCAACTTTTCGGTTCTGCCGGTAAAGCTTATTTGCATCAATCTCCCTACGCCTATGAATTGGCCGCAAAGAGTACCAGCGACAAACAAGCGGAAACCAATCAAGTTCTTATCAACTCTTAAAGCCTGTGTGTAGTAGACCTCTTGCAAAAATCCTTTTCATCAATTGATGGGACGGGCAAGATGCCCGTCCCACAAGAGTTATTTTTTCTTGTGGGATGGGCATCTTGCCCGTCCTATTTATTTTTGCAAGAGGTCTAGTGAGGACCCAGAGTCTTGTTTTGAAGTCAAAAAAAACTAAAGTCCTGACTGCGAACCAGTTTGTAGTCAGGACTTCCGTCCTCTCTAACCGTTTAAAAATCGATCGGGATCGATGCCAGATTCCCGCAGCCGCCGAATTAAAGACTGCAATTGAGCTTCCGCTTGTTGAGCCCTAGATTCCGCTGACTCGGCCCGCTGCCGTTGCTGTTCCGCTTCAGTCAGAATCCAATTGCCATCAACATCATACCAGCGCAACCACAGTCGATCGATTCCCTGAAACTCTCCTTGCCACAAACCCAAGCCCAAACTTAGGTCAGCAATCCACACTCGCGACTCGGGCAATTCTAATTCTTGATAGTGTCCGCCTTTCAATTCAAACACTCGCAATTTGTTAGTATAGCGACTGAAAACGGCATAAACAGGAACCCGCAAAATTTGCTCGTAAACCTCCCATTTTCTGGGCGGTTCCTCCTTCGTCTCGGCCTCCAAAACTTGCCCGTTACCCGCAGTGTTTTCCGACTGAGGTGGCAACTTTTCTTCATCGGTATTGTCGCCTAGATCTTCTTTTTCCGTTCCCGGCGAAAGTAGTTCTACAATTACAAAAGGATTCACGCCTTCCTGCCAAGTAACATAACTCATCCGCAGTTCGGATCGATCGTAAAGTCGGGGAACTCCCACAACTCCAAACCAATCCGGCCGCTTGTGCCACAGAGTGTGATGCACGTCATAATAAAGGTTCATGTCGGTGCCGCAAAATATCTCAGAAGCCGGATAATTCCGAGGTCGAAACGTCAGGGTCAACAACTGCGGCTGCAAATCGTGAAATTCGTCAGGCAAACCAGGTTCCTCCGGGTCTTCGCTGGGTAAATCGTACATCGTCGGCAGCGTTTCTCTGGGCGATCGCGGCGGATCGGTTTGCGGCACAGGATATTTAAAAGGCAACATATAATATTGAGAAATGACTGCATTTATGCTAACATCACGGGAGCATCCCAATGAGAGCTTTCACAGGAGTGCAAGCCCCAGAGCTAGAAGCGAGATATATCGGCTTTACTGTGCGGGACGGTCGCACTCCTAGAAAACGATTTTAACAAAATTGGGACAATCCCTTTTCTTCCTCTCTTCTGTGAAGTTAATCTAAAATCTAAAAAAAATATCAAATCTCAAATCTAAAATTGACTGACCCGAACTTCTGCACTATGATCGACATTCCTCAACTGATTGCTCAAGAACTTTCCATCAATCTCTCCCAAGTCAATAATGCTCTGGAACTTTTCGCAGAGGGAGCAACTATTCCGTTTATTGCCCGCTACCGCAAAGAACGCACGGATTTGCTGAATGAAATTCAGTTGCGGGATATCTCCGATCGCTTCACCTATCTGACGGAAATAGAAGACCGCAAAAAATCGATTTTAGATACGATTAGCTCTCAGGGGAAACTCACTGAAGAACTGCAAGCTAAAATCGAATCTTGTTTGCAAAAAAACGAACTAGAAGACCTTTATCTGCCTTACAAACCCAAGCGGCGGACGCGAGCGACAATTGCTAGGGAAAAAGGTTTGGAACCGCTGGCAGAATTTATCAAGTCTCTGAACTTACCGACGGCTAAACCAGCAGACTTTGAGGCGGAAGCAGCTAAATACATTTCGGAAGAAAAGGGAGTTAAAACAGCAGAAGAAGCTCTCAAAGGTGCTGCGGATATTTTGGCGGAAGCGGTTTCGGAAAAAGCAGAATTGCGGGCTTATTTGCGAGAGTTTTTAATGAAAACCGGAGTCTTTGTCTCGAAAATTAAAGAGGATTTCCCGGAAGGAAGCACTAAATTTGAAATGTACCGCAATTACCAAGTTGCAGCGAGAAACGTTCAATCGCACAATATGTTAGCGCTGTTTCGGGGGGAAACGGAAGGAGTCTTAGATTTGGAACTGGCGTTTGATGAATCCGCAGTGATGGCTTATTTGGAAGGTCAGGAAATTAGAACTAGGATACCGGAAGTTAAAGAGTTTTATCGATCGACTTTGAAGGATGCCTTCAACCGACTGATGAAGACTTCGTTAATTACAGAAGTGCGATCGCACAATAAAGCCGTTGCTGATATCGAGTCGATCGCTACTTTTGAAACCAACCTCCGCGAGTTGCTGCTGTCGGCGCCGGCGGGAATGAAACCGACACTGGCGATCGATCCGGGATTTCGCACGGGGTGCAAAGTTTCCGCCCTCGATGAAACCGGGCAATTTTTAGAATATCAAGCAATTTTTCCCCACCAAGCGGCCGCTCAGCGACAACAAGCTGGTAAAATTGTCAAGCATTTAATTGAAAAATATAAAATTGAATTAATCGCGATCGGCAACGGTACAGCTTCCCGGGAAACAGATGAATTTGTTTCGGAAGTTTTGGCCCAAATGGAAAGAAAACCGATTAAAGTCATGGTGAATGAATCCGGTGCATCGATTTATTCAGCAAGCGAGGTGGCGATCGCCGAATTTCCCGACCTCGACATCACCGTCCGCGGCGCAGTCAGCATCGGACGGCGCTTGCAAGACCCCCTCGCCGAGCTCGTGAAAATCGACCCGAAATCAATAGGAGTCGGCCAATACCAGCACGATGTTGACCAAAAACTGCTCAAAAAGAAACTCGACGAAACAGTCGAAAGCTGCGTTAATTATGTCGGAGTTGACTTAAACACAGCCTCGAAAGAACTGCTGACATTTGTGTCGGGAATGACGCCAACAGTTGCCAAAAATATCGTCAATTACCGCAACGAAAAGGGCGCCTTTAAAAATCGCCGCCAACTCTTGAAAGTTCCCAAACTCGGGCCAAAAGCTTTTGAACAAGCAGCCGGGTTTCTCCGCATTCGCGGCGGCGAAAACCCCCTGGATAATACAGCAGTTCATCCAGAAAGTTATCCTGTAGTGGAGGCGATCGCCAAGGATTTAGACTTGCCGCTGACAGGAATAACACAAATATCGGAAAAAATCAAGACTGTAAATATTAAGAAATATGTCACAAAAAAAGTCGGAGAACCAACACTCCGAGACATTATTTCGGAACTGGAAAAACCGGGAAGAGACCCGCGAGCCGAGTTTAAATATGCTACTTTCCAAGCAGGAATTAAAGAAATCTCTGACTTACAAGTTGGGATGGAATTGGAAGGCATAATCACGAATGTAGCTAACTTTGGAGCTTTTGTTGATGTAGGAGTGCACCAAGACGGTTTGGTTCACGTTTCTCAATTAGCCGATCGATTCGTAGATGACCCCAAACAGATTGTTAAAGTCGGACAAGTTGTGAAAGTGCGGGTTTTGGAGGTGAATGAGAAGTTAAAGCGGGTTAGTTTGACAATGAAGCTGCAAGAAAAATCGCAACCGCAAAATAGCGCGAGGCTTCCGGCCCCGCGCCGGCGTTAAAACTTTGGGGTAAAGCTGCAAAAGGGCGATCGCGTCGGGCCCCGCAAGCTACGGCTATAATTGTGTAATCCTCACCAACCTCAAATTTATATGGTTGCAAGTAAAAGCGACACCTACGTCTCCCCCGAAGACTATTTAGCAGGCGAGAAAGTCAGCCCGATCAAACACGAGTACAGACAAGGTGAAATCTATGCAATGGCAGGGACCAGCAAAGCTCACGCCATCATTAGTCTCAATGCAGCAATTTTGCTGAGAAATCATCTTCGGGGAAGTGGCTGTATACCTTACGTGGCAGATGTAAAAGTTCGGATTGAGGCAGCAAATTGTTATTACTATCCCGATGTAGCGGTGACTTGCGATGAACGGGACAGTAATACTGATGAAGATTTTATTATCTACCCGCGCTTAATTGTCGAAGTTTTATCGCCGAGTACAGCGGCTTTTGACAGAGGCGATAAATTTGCTGATTACCGCACTTCTGAAAGTTTGCAAGAGTATGTGTTAATCAATCAAGAAAGAGTTAGTGTAGAGTGTTTTCGCCGGAATGCCGAGGGTTTGTGGGTGCTTTATCCTTACAGTCAAGGACAAGAAGTTCAGTTTGCTAGCGTTGATTTTAGCTGTGCGATCGAGACATTGTATGAAGATGCGATCGAGATTGGTTGATTTTAATTACTCCTGAATCACTGATATTGATATGATTGAACCGCGAAGACGCGAAGGACGCGAAGGAAGAGAAAAGAAGAAGAAGCTGGTAATTGCTATTTTTTCTTGGTGGCTTTCCAAGTGCCTCCGTAGAAGTAGAAAGGATTGTTTTTACTTACCGATTCCCAACATTTAAGACACAAAAAAAACCACTGCCCCGACTCGTCATACCGGGCACGGTAGAGAGTCGGGGCAGATTGGGAACAGCGATCGCAATATTTGATTCTGATTGCCCTGGCCATTGTTACTCAGTTTTAAACAATAACGGACTCTTGAGGGCGGGCGAATATCATGCGCCCGGCGCTGGTTTGCAGGGCGCTGGTGACTACGACTCGGGCTTCGCCGCCGACATAGCTGCTTCCTGCTTCTACGACAACCATTGTGCCGTCATCTAAGTAACCGATTCCCTGAGAGGGTTCTTTGCCTTCTTTGCGGATTTTTAGTTCGATCGTATCTCCCGGCAAATAAGTGGGGCGCACCGCATGAGTCAAATCGTTGATATTCAAAACCGGCAGTTTTTGGACGGTAGCTACTTTCGATAAGTTGTAATCGTTGGTGAGCAAAATGCCGTCGATATCCAAAGCGAACCGGACTAATTTGGCATCGACTGTGGCAAGATCTTCGTAGTCAGCCGAGTGAATTTGAATCCGTTCTGGATATGTTTCTTTGATGCGGTTGAGAATATCTAAGCCGCGCCGCCCGCGCACTCGCTTTTGATCGTTGGCGGAATCAGCTATTAGTTGCAGTTCTTGGAGCACGAATTGCGGCACGATAATTTGACCTTCGAGGAAACCTGTTTCTAGCAGGTTTTCAATTCGGCCGTCAATAATGCAGCTAGTATCGACTACTTTGGCACTTGCTGGTTTGAAGGTACCTTCGGCTACCAACACTGTGTCAAAGCTTTTGGGGTTGATCAGCCGCAAGAAAGCGCGGCCGTGGGTGTCGGTTAAGCTGACGCCTGTGAAGCCGAACATGACGCTACCCAAGACTGCTACTAGAGGTTTGATGAAGCCGAACTCGCGGGGAATTGGCAGTAGAAACAGCGGAGCCAGCATTAAGTTGGCTACTAGCAGTCCGATGATTAAGCCGATCGCCCGCGTCAGCAGCATCTCCACTGGCAGATCGCGGACTTGTTTTTCCAGACGGCGATAGGTTGTTTGAGCCACTAATCCCATCACGAAGCCGATTAGTGCTCCAAAGGAGCCTAGTACAGAACTTAAACCTTGTATATTTGTAACTTGCTGCAGCAGATTGCTCGGCAGCAGTTCGACTCCGTAATAGCCGATGCCTCCGCCTGCGATTATGAATGAGATAATTATGATTGCGTCTAGCATTAGTTCTAGTTGTTAATGAATTTATTCACATTATATCTTTTCAGTGCTGATACTTGTTTTCATGCTTTGGTCGGATATCGCTATCTTTACTTCAGGGCTTTTCATAAACTTATATTTCGCTGTTGTACCCTTTGGGGGATGTGGTACGGAGTCGATCGGCATTTACCACGCCCCGCCGAAAGCAAGCACGAGGTGCGAATATACCGCCCTGCGGGCTTTCCGGGAATTGTTGCAGCTCGAAAATGGTACGATGTTAAACTACAAGAGCCGATCGTTCGCAGCGCTTTTTTGCTAACAAAATGTCATAATATACATAATTATTCATAACAGTTTAATTAAAACTTTAGATTTGAAGTTGAGCTTGTGGCTCCAGAGGTAATGAACCATACCACAGATTATTTAACATTTGAATTAAAAAAAAGTGCGCAAGTGGCAAATTCCGGCATTCCCAGTTCGGCTTACCTGCACGTACCTTTTTGTCGCCGCCGCTGTTACTACTGCGATTTTCCGGTTTTTGTGGTGGGCGATCACAAACATGGCGAGAATTCCGGCACAATTGTGCAATACGTTGCTGTACTGTGTCAAGAAATTCAAGAAACTAAAAATTTAGGCGCATCTCTGAAAACAGTTTTTTTTGGTGGCGGCACGCCTTCGCTGCTTTCTGTCAGTCAGTTGAGCAATATTTTAGAGACTCTCGACGGCAAATTTGGGATTGCTGCTGAGGCAGAAATTTCTATAGAAATAGACCCGGGTACGTTTACTTTAGAACAGTTGCGGGGATATGCAGCGGCGGGAGTAAATCGAGTTAGTTTGGGAGTGCAAGCTTTTCAGGATGAGTTGCTGCAAGCTTGCGGGCGATCGCACTCTGTCGCTGATATTTTTGAAGCGGTAAAAATAATTCGATCGGCTGGTATGCTCAATTTCAGTTTAGACCTGATTTCGGGACTGCCGCACCAAACTTTAGAACAGTGGGAAGCTTCCTTGCAATCGGCGGTGGAAATTAGCCCGACTCACCTGTCGAGTTACGACTTAATTGTTGAGCAGGGAACTGCTTTCGGGCGCTACTTTCAAGCAGGGGCGCAGCCGCTACCAGCAGATGAAACGGCTGCTCAAATGTACCGTTTGGCGCGGGAAATTCTGACCGATGCTGGCTACGAACATTATGAAATTTCTAATTACGCTCGCGATGGCTATCAGTGCCGCCACAACCGCGTTTATTGGGAAAATCGCCCTTATTACGGCTTGGGCATGGGGGCGGCGAGTTACGTGGAAGGCCGGAGGTTCACAAGGCCTCGCAAAACTCAAGAATATTATCAGTGGGTGCGATCGATGTCTCGCCTCAATTCCCCTGCTACCTCAAAACTTGGAGGGGAAACCCAGCCAGATAGGGATCGAGAAATTGAGCAAAATTTTCAAGTCTCAGACAATGACGTTTTGTTAGAAACGCTGATGCTAGGTTTGCGTTTAGCAGAAGGAGTGACGCTGTCGGCGCTGACTCAAAAGTTTACTCAGCAAACCGTTGAGAAAATTTGGCGTTGTTTGCAGCCCTACTGGCGGCAAGGATGGGTGGAAATTATGACCGAGGATAGGGCGATTCCCTACGGGATAGGTCCGCTTCACGCAACTTTAGGCGATGGCGCGAAACTGCCGCTTTCGGGCAGTTTGAGGTTGAGCGATCCCGAAGGTTTTTTATTTTCTAATACAATTTTAGCCGATTTGTTCAGCAAGTTAGGCGAGGATAATTAGCTCTGTCTGAGGAAGTACACCCCCCGGTAAGTGCGATCGGTCTTAAAGCCGGGGCCGCCAATACGACTGTCAGCAAATGAAATTGAGCCCTAGCTTTTGGCTGTCAAAAATGACCTATTTTCTATCGATCCCTAAACAAAACTTAAAGGCGAACTAAGCCTTGAGATAGACGCAAGGACTGAATTCCGGCTGTCATACTTAAGAGTAACAATTTAAAAAATACCTTGATGGAAACTCTAACTTTAGAACGCAACAACATCCACAGCAATCCCAATCAGGTAATTAGCGAGCGCGGCTGCAATCTGGCTTCAAAGTGTAATTTTTGCGGTCACTACAAACTGCAAAGAGGTTCAGTGGGTCACTGTCAATTGTTGAACGCACCTGTTCGGGGAGGATGGAAATCTTGCGCTTTAGCAATGCCGCCTTTTGCACCTTCTTGGGAATACGTGGAATGCGCCAATGTTTCCCCTGGGGTCTTAATTAATTAACCCAAACAATTTAGAAAAAAATTTGTTTTAACTGGTGATATGCCATATATGCTATATTTAGTTTAGGCCAGTCGCCGATGGCTCGCACAATTTCACAAACAAGTTAAAAAGATGAATTTGACACTAAATGAAGTTATTTCCGAACGTCATGCGCCCATTTTGTGTTGGTATCTAAATACTACCAGCCAAGTGCAAATCGCTCGGATTACAAATATTCCTAATTGGTATTTTGAGCGCACGGTTTTTCCTGGGGAACGTTTTTTGTTTGAAGCGCTGCCGGAAGCTCAGTTAGAAGTTTGCAGGAGTACGGAGACAGGTGGTATTGTGTGTGAGCGAATGTTGTGCGATCGGCTGCGAGTTGAAGAGTTAAGCACGGCTGATTGAAGATAATTCCCCAGACTTACCGACGAGGGGTAGAAACCCGGTTTTTTTCAGAAACCGGGTTTCTCTGTGTGATTATAAAAACTCCGTTCGCGATCGCACTTGCAAACCAAAACACTAGCTATGGAGATGCTGCGTAATATCATGTCCGGTCGAGCGACCGCGATTTTTGTAGGGGCGGGTTCACCAACAATACCTGCCAATAATTGACCATCTCAAAAACCCGCCCCGACCGGGATATTATGGTTAATCGATCGGACATGATATAAGTCCCGAAGAGAAAGGTTTAGGCCCAGAGATTAGGCTTCCATTGATTGCGGATAGCTTCAACCAAAAGTCCTTCTAAGTTCCGCACCTTTCCCCGCTGCTGATTTTCTGCAACAACCGCCATTGCATCCCGTACCACCTCAACGCTGGTAGTGAAAAGCAAGTTTTTGAGCCAGGGATTCAATTTGAATCCGGCTGCTTCTACTTCTTGCAAAATGGTATTATGGCGATCGCTTGCGGGAACTGGTTGAGTCTTGGCAGAATTCGGATCGGCCTGAGCTAAGGTCATTAGATGATCCAGGCGATCGACACCGTAAGAATCAGCAAAGTCTTTAGCTACCTGTATGCAGTCAATCAGTGATGTCATATTTAAACCCTCTTGGTTCTTTAACTTACTGAACCCAGAGTAATCTCCACTTAGTACCCCAAGCCTAGAGGGGCTCAATAAAGCCTGAAAGTCCTATTAACTCTAGCTATGTAGCTTGGGAAGCATTTGGGTCTACCCCAAACGTTTTTTGTATAAATTCCTTAGAATGGGTATATGCAGTTTGGGGTAGGCTTGGGTTAACCCAAACCAGTTCAGAAAACTTCTGTAAGTAATTAAATCTATGGGGCGGACGAATAACTGGGGAGACGCGCCGCTGAAGCGGGCGAAGCATCTAATAAAGTTTCTAGTGGATTATGACAATCACAGTCGAAGCAAGTTGTCCGCAGAGTGGCGAAATGAAAACAGTGATCGCCCTGAGTTAGAGGTAAGGACAACTCTGTTGGATCTGGCATCGCTGCTTTACCCTGAACGCATCCCTTCAAATCGTGACCCCAAGGCAAAGGAAGAAAAATCTGAAATTCAGAGTACAATTGACCGCCTCAAAGAATTAGAAATTGTGCGGGAGAACAGCTCGCCTGGTGAAAAAAGCAAGGGGATACGGAGATTCACGTTTAGCCTTTGGCACGCAAGCCGTGTAGAGCATAATCTGAGACAGTTGGAGTTAGCCTGGGGAAACCGCCCCAAATCAGAAAAGTCTAAAACTGACAAAACCGCATCAGTAAGCATTCCACCGAAATCTGATGTTGCTAAAAAAGAACTACCTCCACAACTTGAGTCCACGATAAAAACTTATCTTTCTAAATCTTTTAGTGCTGATAAATTTGCTGAATTAGATCAAGCTGGCGAACCGGAAACAGGTGGAGAGCGTCGCACAGAACTCAAACAAGTTTTTATTGACCTTGAGGTTAAACTTTGTGAGAGGATAAACCCCCGTGATTGGAGTCTAGAAAAATTTGCACAGTCAGGGAGTAGAGTTTCTTTATTTGATAGTGAGGACTTCTTTGTTGAGGGAAGTGATAATTATTCTGCAATGAAATGTCTCCTTAAGGAGAAATGGCTTAAAGTTGTAATTATTGGTGGCCCTGGTCAGGGCAAGTCCACTTTAGGACAGCAAGTTGCTCAAGTGTATCGTGCCAAATGGCTCGGTAAATCTTATGATTTTGCGGATCAGATTAATGTTAAACGCATTCCTTTTCGAGTTGTACTCAAGTATTTTGCCCAGTGGCTTGCTAACAAACCTGATTCTGATAGCATCGAGGCTTACCTCGCTAAGAATATAGGCGATGTAGCTTTGCGACCTGGAGAGATATATTCTAAAAATATCCAGGAGATTTTTGAGTGTAAAAAATGCCTCCTAATTTTAGATGGATTGGATGAAGTTGTAGACCCTCATTTACAAGAGCGAATGCTTTCAAGCATTTATAGTTTTCTAGATTGGACAGAACACTCAGATATTAATCTAAAAGTTCTAGCTACTTCTCGCCCCAATATATACGAAGACCAATTTGACCCTAAAAGCTTTCTACATTTGGAATTATTACCTCTGTCCTCGAAGCAAGTCAAAAAATATGCTAACAAGTGGGTAGCTAGAAGAGATTTGCGGAAAGAAGAACAAGACAGGATTCTTCGGACACTTGAAGAATGTCAGCAAGATGGAAGGATATCCACTTTATTAAAAACCCCTTTACAAGTAACTATAATTTTACTAATTATCAAAAATGGAGGACGACCACCTGGAGAAAGAGAAGCTTTATTTGATGAGTATTGGAATACAATCCTTAAGCGAGAAAAAAGTAAAGACAAAGATATTATTAAGGTTGATGATACTACCTTGCTAGACCTTAATGCTTACGTGGGCTATTTACTACACTATCGAGCTTCTAATGAAACCGTTGAATCTTTTTTAGCAGAAGAATTTAAGACCTCACTAATTAAATTTTTACAAAAAAAAGACCAGCAGTCTTCTCAAAAAGATATTAATTTAAGAGTAGATCAGTTTGTCAGTGATGCCAAAGACAGACTGGTATTAATTGTTTCACCAAGACCAGGTTTTTTTGGCTTTGAATTGCGCTCTTTTCAAGAATTCTTTGCTTCAGTTTACCTATTCAAGAAACGAGAACGTTTTGAACTTTTGACTTCTATTGTGGGTTCAGAACACTGGCACTATGTGGCTTTATTCCTAGCAGGTCGCATTATCCGTGTGTTGGGTGAGGAGGCAGATTCTATTGTTAGATTGGGCTGTCGTCAAGTAGATAAACCTAGAGATGAAGAAGTGGCAAATGATTACTTACGGCCTGGAGCGTGGTTTGCTCTGGAAGTTGCAGCAGATGGGTATCTCAGTAAGCAATACCGCAATCTTCAGCGAGAAGCTATCGACTATGGTCTAGAGATGTTGGAAACAGGGCTAACAGAGGGACAGCAGCATAAACTAAGTTCCTTGACAGCGCAACTGTCTGAAAGAGACAAGCGCGACCTTCTCCGCCCCGCTCTAGAAGGTAAACTTAGCTCGAAGGATTTACCAGAAACCTGTTGGGAAGTTTCTTTGAATCTCTATGGTCAGCATTTTGGGTCAACACCATTCTTTCAGAATAAAATTGATGATTTGCTTGAACTTCAACAGAAAAATTTTGTGCTTTCTGCATTGAACCTTGCGCTGCGCTATGAATCTGAGCCTTCATGGATGGTGGAGCGACTGCAAAGTCACTGGTCATACTGGAAAAAAGACATACCTTCGGTATTTTTCCGTTCACACACATATGCTGAAAAATTGTTGAATGCTTGGGATATTTCTAAACCTGAAGCTACAGAACTAGCTCAAACAATTTTTGATAGTCCTTGGAGATATGAGCCTTTTCATTCTACTAAGGAACTTGTATGGGATTGGCCAGAACCAAAGACACTTTCGGAGCAATTAATACTAATGTTGAGGTGTCTCCGTATAATAGCCTTCCTTAGAATGCAACTACGTAGTAACCGCTTAGATATGAGGATAGATGAGGGCGATTCTGTCCTTTCATCCGCAATACGTAGGCAAACAAGAGAGAACTATCAATCATCTGTTCTCTTTGTTCCTGATGATACTGCTGAAACTGTGGAGCGTCTGTTGCAGCATTCGGAGTTAATATCAGAACTTCGAGTAAGTTTGGAAACAATTTTATGGCTAATTAATCAGCCTAATCAAGCAAATGTATCTAGCTTTATTGAGAGTATCCGTTCAATTGAACAAAGCGTAGGACATTTAAGAAAATTTTTGTTCAATTCTGGCTTAAGAGAAACCTGGCCTCTTTTAGCTCTAGCTGTCGAGCGACAAAAAGTTAAAGGGCAGGATGCTGTGAATCGGTTGCTACCCTTCTTGGATGGTGAGACTCAGATATCTATTGCTGACCAAGTAGTAGAGACAATTCAAGAGTATTTTAAACAATCAGATGAGACGCAAAAACAACGATTTTTCATGGCACTACGAGAGCAAATTGGATTAGATGAAATCTTACCTGGATTAAAGCAGTTTGCCGAACAGATGGATCTAACTGTTGACGAGTTGGTAGGAGCATACATTAAGTTTTACTCTGGCTATGAGTATCCAGGTTCTCAGCAAAATGAATATACCATTGACCAAATTAAAAAGTTACTGACTACTGCCACAGATGCCATAAAACAGGGTGATAAACCAAAGAGACCGTTGTGGTTTATCTTTGAATTCCCGTGGCCGTCTGATTTAGCTGTAATAGGACAAGCACGACAACTCTTAGAAGCAATTCTTGACAATTACTCGGAATCTTCAGAATTTCCCATTACCGAGCTAAGTGCTACTCTCTTCCTCAAGTTGTTGGTTTATGACACTCATATACAAGAAATAGCACCTCGTTTGTTTACAATTCTGCCAGTTACTAAACTTTGGAAAATTAGAAGACGTTGGCTTATTTGTGCTATTTCCGGTGAAATTGCCCCCGAATATCTATCCGTACTGCAATCGTTAACGCAGCACGAGGAAGAAGCTGTGCGTGTAGGAAGCGCACTTCTTTTTAAAGCTGTTATAGACTCAATAGATCGCTATCCGGGCTATAGAAAAACCGCATTTAAAGCGTTAAAATCTATTCGGGTAGATTCAAGTTTAGGAATGAGTTTTATTAATGACGACGACAGCAAACGTCGTCTGATAGGTATTACTCTTCTTACTTTGTCCTCAAACTATCCGGTTGAGGATGTCAATTACCGAAATCTAATCTGGGATAACTTAAAGCAACCCAAAACAGATGAAGAAGAGGCGGCTTGGAATAAATTATTACAAGAAATTTTGATGCCAGAGGAGAAATATCCTATGTGGCGTAAACTGCTAGAAGGAATTCTCGCAAAACCCTCCTTTTATAGCAGCTCAGTATTAAGTGCAGCGATGGAGCGATATCAAGAGATTGCTAAGACTGCCGATCTTACAATTCCTGAGATTGAATAGAAAATATTGGGATTGTTGTAAGGACTTATAGGACTCATTTGGGATCTAGAGTGAGCTTAGGCGATCGCCCCTAATCTTTTCTGCATGAGCCTCACAAAACAAAGGTTAATTTTTATTGTAGCATGAGCTAAAGTTCTTTCAAAAATTTTAACGAGACTTTTACACCTTTGGAGCCAAGAATTACTTCTTTCGATATTTTTTGAATAGCCATCCAGTATAGTAACAGCATTTTTTCTTTACTAGCTGCTGTGCTAGCCCGATCGAGTCGATGCTCTAGTTGCTCAACTGTTTCCGGGCTTTCTACCTTAAGTTTGTTGGCGATATTTGCCCTCCTCTACTTTTAGCCTGTATTTAGTGTACCTTCCTAGTGAATTGCTATAAGCCCCAAATTCGTAGAAACCGGGTTTCTCGCCACCCCATGCGTAATACCAATTTAATGTGAAGTTGCACATATCTCGATCCCCCTAAATCCCCCTTAAGAAGCAGGGTGGATTTATTGTCACAGGATAAAGGTATCATAGAATAGGAGATCGGGTATTCGGAACTTGGAAGACTATCAGTCATGGAGTGCATCAACAATGAATTTAATTGAAGCAATTAAATCTGTTCCCGACCATCGACAACCGAGAGGAATCAGACATCCTTTATGGCTGATACTAACAATAATTTTATTAGGCAGTTGTACGGGATATTGGGGCTATAAGCCCTTGGTTGATTTTACCACAAATCATCGAGCAACCCTCATCAAATTATTTAAGCTGTCACCCGATGTTCGATTTCCGTCAGACTCGACTTTTAGAAACATAATTCAATCATTAGATTTTGAGATTATCGCCGTCCTTTTTAATGTATGGTCACAACAAAATTTACCGCTAACCCCGGTCGAATTGATGGCAATCGATGGAAAAAGTATCAAAAGTACCTCAGTCGGTGGTCAGAGTTCTTACCAAAATTTTGTCAGCATGGTTTCTGTCTACAGTCATCATCATGGATGGGTAGTACGACATAAAGTCCTGGAAAATCATCATCAAAGCGAAATCTCCGTTGTTGAGGAACTGATCGGAGAACTATCGGGTTCTCAGGTGGTAATTACAGCGGACGCGCTGCATTGTCAAAAAAAAACGCTGCGGTTAATTATTGATGGTGGTAATGACTATATAGTTACCATTAAAAAAAATCAATCAAGTCTATTTAAAACAGCTCAGAAAGTAGTAAATTTTGCAGGTGCGCTCGACTCACATCAAGCTGATGAACGCCTACATGGACGCAGTACAGCTCGAAGAACCACAATTTCTGCCATTGAGCCTCAATTATTACCTTTGTGGGCGGGGGCTAAGCACATAATTGCAATCATCAGAAGTGGCAGCAGATGGAAAGGTAAAAAAAGTCGGCGTCGATTAGTTTATTTCCATGAATCACACTATTATTTAAGTAGTCTAGACTGGTCAGCTAGTCAATTTGCCGAGGCAATTCGAGGACACTGGTTAATTGAGAATCGACTGCATTGGGTTAAAGATGTGACGTTAAATGAGGATAACTGTATTCATCGTGGCGGCAACGCAGCAGCTAATTGGGCAATGGTTAGACAATTTTTAGTATCTTTGGCGAGGATGAGTGGTACGAATACTCTTCCACAAGCTTTAAGATTGATGGCTAATCAAATTGACAATCTTAGTCAGTTGCTTTTCGGTTTCTCTAGCCGAGACGAACCACTTAAATCCTTCACGCGAGCGTCAGCAAATAGCCTCTGATCTTAGTTTGTTCTCTTGACAATTAATCCACCCTGCTAAATCCCCCTTAAGAAGGGGGACTTTGATCGGGATCTTGTCCCCCCCTTATTAAGGGGGGCTAGGGGGGATCGGATTCTATGCAGCCTCATGAAAAATTGGTATAAGCCCTGAAACTGTCGGAAATGTTGATCTAAGCTAAATTATAAAAAATCAACCACTGTTTAATACTAAAACCCGATGTCCCTCACCGAAAAAATCCTCTCCCAACTGCCAGCAGACGCCCTCGGAGGCCTGAGAAAAGTCGATCGACTCTGGGAAAACCTCAAACAAAACACCGCACCAGCACCCCAAGCAGTCAAACACAGCCAACAACCCCTGGAAACCCTCGACTTCGACATAGTTATCGGCGGCGGAACCCTAGGAATATTAATCGGTACAGCCTTAGCCGTGCGGGGTTGGCGAGTAGCCTTGCTCGAACGTGGCACCCTGCGCGGACGCGAGCAAGAATGGAACATTTCTCGCAAAGAATTAGACGCATTCTTAGAACTAAATCTGCTATCTGTTGAAGAGATAGAAAAGGCCATAGCCACCGAATACAACCCAGCCCGCATCAGCTTTGCCAACACCCCCGATATTTGGATTTCGGGCGTACTAAACATCGGAATAGATCCAGTTTACCTCCTCGAAATACTCAAGCAGCGATTCCTCGAAGCTGGAGGTAAACTATTTGAAAACACCCCCTTTAAACTAGCCACCATTCACCCAGATGGAATTCTTGTAGAATCAGAAAATACCGATTTACAACTTGCTAAAAATTTATTTAAAAGCCGATTATTTTTAGACGCTATGGGACATTTTTCGCCCATTGTCCGCCAAGCAAGACAAGGCAAAAAACCCGACGCCGTATGTTTAGTAGTCGGCAGTTGCGCTCAAGGATTTCCCAAAAACGACACCGGCGACATATTTGCATCCTTCACCCCAATGCAAAATCAGTGCCAATATTTTTGGGAAGCATTTCCAGCCAGAGATGGCCGCACCACCTACTTATTTACCTACATAGACGCCGACACAGAAAGATTCAGTTTAGAAACATTATTTGAAGAGTATTTGCGCTTGCTTCCCCAATATCAAAACGTCGAACTCGAACAGTTAAAATTCCAAAGAGCCCTCTACGGATTCTTCCCCTGCTATCGCCAAAGTCCTCTAAAAACGCCTTGGAATCGCATACTCCCAGTCGGAGATAGCAGCGGTAGCCAATCTCCCCTCAGCTTTGGCGGTTTCGGCGCAATGGTACGCCACCTCAAACGCTTGACTCTAGGAATTGAGGAAGCTTTGACAAGCGATAGTCTCAGCAAAAATTCCCTGGCACTTTTGCAACCCTACCAGCCGAATCTATCAGTTACCTGGTTGTTTCAGCGTTCGATGAGTGCTGCGATGAATCAAAAAATAGACCCCAATCAAATCAATCAACTTTTGGCTGCTGTATTTCAGGTAATGGAAGAGTTGGGAGAACCGGTACTCAAACCGTTTCTTCAAGATATCGTGCTGTTTCCGGCTTTGTCCCAAACCCTGTTTAAAACAGCCATTAGCCATCCCGGATTAGTTATGAAAATTATCCCGCAGGTTGGAATAGCTAATTTGCTCGATTGGATGGTTCATTATGTGAATTTAGGAATTTATACGGGATTGCAGCCTTTGGCAAAAGCCGTAGAACCGCAGGTAAAAAAATTAGCGCCGGAGCAGCAATACTATTTTCACCGATTAGTTGAAGCGTGGCAATATGGCGCTGGAGGCGATTATTAAGTGATTAATTGTGGCACGGGCATCTTGCCCGTGGCGAATATATGAACAGGCAAGATGCCTGTTCCACAACACAATATAATTTATTGATTAATTAATTGTGGCACGGGCATCTTGCCCGTGGCGAATATATGAACAGGCAAGATGCCTGTTCCACAACATAATATAATTTATTAAGTGATTAATTGTGGCACGGGCATCTTGCCCGTGGCGAATATATGAACAGGCAAGATGCCTGTTCCACAACATAATTATATATGAACAGGCAAGATGCCTGTTCCACAACATAATTATATATGAACAGGCAA
>NZ_JANMZH010000766.1:0-4774 GCF_031383065.1 Microcoleus sp. OTE_8_concoct_300
ATTACCAGAGAATTAAAGCTAGCTGACGCACCGTACTTATTTATCAGTCCCAGAGCAAATTTTCTTGGATCAGCATTGCAATCATCGCAGTTCTGGAAGAAACACCGAGTTTGAGAAAAATCCGCTTCACGTAAGTAGCAACCGTCCAGTGACTAATATTTAAATTTTTGGCAATACATTTGTTTGGCAGACCTTGGGCTACTAATTGTGCGATCGCTCTTTCTCTCGGACTCAGGCTAATTTCCGATTTGTAACTTGTGCTTTGCATATTTTTGCAATAATGAGGTAACGACGTAGTGAGTTAAAATCTAATCAATTAAGGGTAGAATTCCGAGTTTTTCTCGAACTTCAGATCAAGGAGTCTCCCAATCAAATGCAACGTCCCTGTCATATGAATTCCTGTTGCACGATCGCCATGATTGGGAGTGCGAAGTAGTCCGTGGTCCGTGGGGGAATGTGGAATTATTGACCTTGACTTTATCATTCCCCTCCCACCGGAAACGATATCAATTAACTAGCGGCTAATTTTCCCTGTTTTAAACTTTTGATAATTTGTCCGATCGCGCATTTGCCGCCGATCACTCCCACTAACACTAAAATCGCACAGGAAGAACCAAATACTTGAGCGCGAGTAAACGCTTGAAGTACAAATTCATCTTCTGTTGAAGCCGAAAGACCAGTCAGAATTGCTCAAACGTCGTGGTTTCCCTGAATCCAGTCTCCCGATGCGATCGGCTCAAAGCCATGTTCGTCTAGACACCGCGCCACTTCGCGCCCTAATGTTCCTGCTGGCAGTTGGCGCAATTTTTCCCAGGCTATTTCAAAGTGTCGATCGCTCTCAATTTGAGGATTAATTGTTTGAGCCATCTTTAATATAACTTCTAATTGAGCGTCACCCATGATTTATTTTCCCTCGAACAATGATTTAAATTTCTGGCAAATTAATTCGTGTTTGTCAAGTTCATTTTTGCGATGACTCAATAGCATTTTTTACAGACTTAGCCTAGAAATCCTATTTTCTGTCAAAGCAATCAACTGTCAGGAGCTTTTACATTTCTTTAC
The DNA here is from genome assembly GCF_031383065.1 of Microcoleus sp. OTE_8_concoct_300. Classification (NCBI taxonomy): domain Bacteria; kingdom Bacillati; phylum Cyanobacteriota; class Cyanophyceae; order Oscillatoriales; family Microcoleaceae; genus Microcoleus; species Microcoleus sp. OTE_8_concoct_300. The sequence continues at coordinate 1,063 of NZ_JANMZH010000766.1, forward strand.
AAACAGTCTGATAGGTGAAATCTGCCAGTTGGCCAAATCGGAAGAGTGTTAGTTACCGCAACTTGACCCACTGGGCAGTACCCGTAAAATCGACAGTATTTAGCGGTGATTGGGACTCCTTTACTTACCTATATAAATTTATTCTGCTGCTAATTATTGGAACCTGCAATGAGCCAGAAGTTGAAGCGTGCAAGCCCCGTGATGCAGGTACATACAAGTGAAGAGACTTGAAGGGAGCTGAACTAAGGTGAAGTTATCCAGAGTTGATTTTTAGGAATTACGCAGTAGTGCCAATCCCTCGTGATTGCCGAATTTGTAGTCGCAATCATGGGGGATTCCCCGTATGTCGTTAGAATGTCCCTCAAATGAGTGACACTCATTTGAGCGACTGCTCAAGTATTTTAACCAACAGCTATAAATAAAGTAGAGATTCATACAAGGTGGCGGTGAAAAAACTTGAAATTTGGTTATCCACAGGAGTTGTGTCATTAATTTTGTGCGCTGCTGCTAGCGCTACGACTTAGGTTAATCCCAACGGTAAAACTACTTTAAACCTGTCAGAAAAAGAAAACAATCGCAGCGGCTTTTATTTTACTCAAGTAGGGGATAGGAAATTTTTGGGCAATATTCAAATTACCCGTTCCGAAGGAGCAGTCGGCTCTTACTATTACAATGGAACATTCAAAGACAGTGCGATCGACCCTGGCAGAAAAATTGTTTGTTCTGGAGATATTACCCTTGTCATACCAATTTTTTATGAGGCCCCGTAGAATCCGATCCCTAGCCCCCCTTAATAAGGGACAAGATCCCGATCTTTCGTCCCCCGACTATCAGGGGGATGCGAGGGGGATCGAGATATGTGCAACTTCACATTAAATTGGTATCAGGCGTCAAGCTGGAAGGAGCAGCCAATTGGGAGCCGAAGTTACTTGGAAGGTGAAAGCAGGAGAAAATTGTCCTTCTCTTGGTAAGACATTTAAAGTAAATTTAGTCGAAGCTTTACCGCGTCCTAATGCAAGTAGCGACTATACTTCTAGCAATGCTAATACTTGGTTGACTGAAACTGCTAATTGTGGAACTTGCCCTGCTTGGCGAGTCACGTCGCTCGAACGTGAGAACTCAACTGCCGCCAGACGCCAAACAAAGCAATTCAACGAGTTTACCGCGCGGATAGAGATACAGTTGTTCCTGAACTCAGGGGAGTAAATGCGATTACGCTGGCGAACGGTCAACCCTGGTTGCTGACAAGACACAACTGTTACATCCGCGCTAACTCTCAATACGTTCAGCCAGTTTCTTTGCCGCAGTAAGTGACAAAAGTCAGTCCAGGACGCACGCTACCCAAAAAAACCTGGTTTCTCGTTGTCACCTTCGAGCGTATATGACTAAATTACGTGAAGAAACCGGGTTTTTGCGTCCTGGACCCAGAAGTGATAAATAAACTGCTGCCAATCTTAAAGCCCGACTTCTTCAATAAAGAAGTCAGGCTTCTGGGTGTTCGGTTGTTTTAAGTTGTTCTACTTAAAACGTGATTTGCGATTTAGTGGCCCAGCAGCATAGCTTCTTCTGCCAAATCTTTGCTTTCAATAACCTTCGGTTCCTTCAGGATAAAAACACAAAGGAAGCACACAATTACAGCAGCAATTCCGAGTACCTCAAAGAAGCTGCGGTTGCCTGCAACTGTTTGGGGCAGAAAGCTATAAAGGGTGGCGTAAATTACAGAGCCGACACTGCCGTAAGCACCGATATTTCCGGCAATTTGACCAGTTACTTCTCGTTTAATTAAGGAGGCGATGCCAAAAGTTGCGCCTGCGGCGGCGAAGACAAAGAAGGCACATAACATGGTCATGATAATCACAATTGCTAAATGCCAGTTTGCCGTAATTTGGCTCATTATTAAATACCCCAATCCCACTCCGCCGATCGTGACTGTCAGCGTCCACTTGCGGCTGCCGATTTTGTCAGAAATTAAGCCTCCGGCTGGACGGCTGACCAAGTTCATCAGGGGATAGGTAGCAGCGATGGGCCCGGCGATCGCATGATTTATATTGAAGGTGTGTTCAAAAAATTCCGGTAACATGGAAACCACAGCGAGCTCTGAACCAAAGCTGACTGCATAAGCTAGTTCTAATACGAATACTTGACTGATGCGATAGCGTTCTTGAGGTGCGTAATGTTTTTGACCAGTGACAACTTCTCGGTTAACTTCCCAGGCTTTGTAAGCCTGAATTAAATACAGTGCTGTCAAACTAATCCAAATAGCGTACATCACATTTGCAGTCAGAAAATTTGCTTTGTGCAAGCGCCACACAATCAAAGCTAAGGCACCAAATAGAGGAATATTGGTGATCGACAGTGCCCAAAAGCTTTTGGCGCTGGTGACTTCCATTGCGCCGTTGCGGGCCGGGCGCTGATAGGCTTTGCCGGGAGGAGTGTCTTGAACGTTGCAGTAAAAAATGACTCCGAAAACTGCTGCGGCAATCCCAGTAAGGGCGATCGCCAGCCGCCAATTTGTGTGTCCGACTGAGAGAAAAGCTGTTCCTGCCGCGATGGCCGGTAACGCTGCTTCTGCGGCAAAAGAGCCAAAGTTGCCCCAGCCTCCATAGATACCTTGAGCGAAGCCGATATCTTTTGGGGGAAACCATTCGGCAACTAAGCGAATGCCAACCACGAATCCAGCGCCGACAATTCCCATTGCCAAACGGCTCAAAACCAACTGATTAAAGTTTTGGGCAAAGGCGAATGCCAGAGTCGGAAATGCTGCATACACCAGGAGTGAAGAGAAGGTGATGCGAGGTCCGAAGCGATCGAGCAACATCCCGATAATAATACGTGCAGGAATTGCGAAAGCTAGGTTGCACAGACTGATGATTCTGGCTTGCCCAACTGTCAGTCCCAAATCGTGCTGCACCGTTGTGCTGAAGGGTGCGTAGTTGAACCAAACTACGAAAGTTAAGAAAAAAGCAAACCAACTCAGGTTCAGAATCCGAAAAGGCCCTCTGAACGATAAAAGCCCTTGAAGCATATATAACTTGTCCTCATAAATAATACAGATTATTAATTTCGAGTTGACTTTCTAACTTTTTGGGGTAAGGGTTTATTTACTATCGCGCTTTTATGTTGCGTTCCCATTCAAGTGGATGTCCAGAGGAAAAATTGTATACAAAGTTACTGTTTGGCCTCAAAACCCCAACTGGCGCATGGAATTAATGCACATATTGCATTTTTACCTAATTTTAGTAATAAATACTTATTGCGTTAAAATAAAAAAAACAGTATATTTGAATACAGAAATTAAATTAAATTTAATAACAGGTAAGTAAAAATGCTTGTACGCTTAACCGAAAGAGAAACTCAGCAAGGCGATCGCCACTCAACCAGTGCCATGAACAACGGATTAAAGGTTAAATCAAAACTTTTTAGTTTTCTGACAGTATGTGTAGCAGTGGCTGGGTGCTTGGGAACGGCTCCTGGGGCGATCGCCCAGGAAGCTCAACCGCAAGTAAAAGCACAGGCGATCGAGCAATCTAATCAGCAGCCAGTCAACAGCACGACAAGTCAACCTACTGCTGTGCCTCAATTCGATGCAGCAGCGCAAGAAGAAATTGCTCAGATGTTGCTGGGATTTATCTATTTTGTGTTGCCAGTGGGTGTGGGCTTAAGTATTTTTCTGCACGACAAATATGCTCAGAAGCGCTCTGCTACTCTCAAC